>NZ_RAVY01000108.1:0-33270 GCF_003611625.1 Corallococcus sp. CA054B | reverse complement strand
TCCTCCACCTGTTCCCGTTCCCCCGCCCGTCTCCGTCCCGGATCCCGCTCCAACCGGAGGAGGCAGGAACGCACGCAGCTCGTTGAGCTCCGGCAGCAGGCGCAGCGGCGCGAGCGTCTCGAACACGGCGGCGGTCTCTTCCCCTTCGGCCGCTGAGTTCACCGCCGTTCCCGCCGACAGCGTGCCGCGCACATTCGCCTTGCAGCGGAAGTGCTGGAGCCCCACCGCCGCGGTGCCCGGGCTCGGCCGATAGCCGATGTGCCCGAGCAACTTCGAGACGGAGTCCTCCAGCCGCGCCGTGGCGAGGAAGCCCTCCTCCGCCCACGCCTGCTGATACGTCCACAGCACGTGCAGCGCGAGCGCCACGCTGTCCAGCAGCCCCCGCCCCAGGTCCACCGAGGACGGCGCCGCGTACGCGAGCGGATTCCAGGTGGGCGCCTCGTCCAGCCGGGTGAAGACGATGCGCGCCGACTCGCCCAGCCGGGTGCGCAGCTGCTCATGCGTCAGCGCCTGGTGCGTGGAGGGAACGCGGCTCATCGCAGCCCTCCGCACACCTGCACCGTGAGGACGCCTTCCGAACCCGGCCAGTAACCACCCCGAGCGGTGGCCACCTCGTCCGGCCCAATGGGAATGACGCCCGCCTCCAGCCGCTCCTGCGAGTGGGGCTCCAGCCTGCGGAAGCGCTTCACCCGCACCGCCGTCACGCCCGGTACGCGCAGCACCGCCTGGTACAGGTCCGCGAGCTGCACGTCGCCGTTCAGGCCGGAGCGGTCCGGATCCAACAGGCCGCCGTCCCCGGCGATGGCGCCCACCACCGCGTCTCGCACCTGGTCGGCCTGCGCATGGGGCGCGGCGTCCACCTCCAGGTCCAAGTCGAGCGGCACCCATCTGGGCGGCAGCGCTTCCACGTCCACGCCCAGCAGCCGGATCTCCTCCAGCCGGCTGCGCACCCCGGCCCACCGGCGAAGCAGCTCGTCGCGGTCGAGCGTGTCCTCGTCGCGCAGCAACACCGTCACGCGGATGACCGTGCGCAGGTCCCGGTCCACGGCGCGCGCCGACGCCCCCGCCACCTCCGGCATCTGCTGGAGCATCCGCACGTAGTCATCCACCGTGACGGCGGACAGCGGCTGCGACACGCCCGCCGGTGCCCGGTAGCGAATGGCGTCGAGCGACTCCGCGTCGCGTCCCTCCACCGCGGGCAGCGGATTGTCCACGCGCACCAACGCGCGCAAGTCATCCATGGATTGAGCCAGCAGCTCGCCCGCGGACGCGGAGCGCTGCGGATCCAATGGCACCTGGAGCAACCGCGTGAGCACGCCCTCCCCCACGTTGGCCACCGTCCCCAGCCCGACGCGCAGCGACAGTCCCAGCGTCGTCTCCCGAGGCGGCAGCGCCGCGCCGTTGACGCCATCGCCCCAGCGCAGGCTGGCGCCGCCCGTGGGCGTCGCGCGCAGCACGAACACCTCATCCCCCGGCCCCTGGACGGACAGGTCATCCACCCGCGTCCATGGGTCGTCCTCCACGCTCACCTGGAGCTGGGGCGTCCCGCGCCGCGACGTCTCTCCCGGCAGGGGATACCCGGAGGCCTGGACGCTGACCGGATGGAACGGCAGGGCGAACTCGCGCTCCTCGCTGCCGTCCACGACCGGGGACAGCAACGCGCGCCACTGCGCGAGGCTGCGCGCGAAGGGCTCCGCCGAGTCCGCCTCGAAGCCCTCCGGAAGCGGCGTCACCGGCAGCCCGTGATGAGCGGGCACCACGTTGCCCAGCACCGTCGCCCGAGGCCCGGGCGCGGGGTCGCCGGGGGCCAGGAACACCTCCGGCGCGAACCTGCGCGGATCCCACCCGACGAACGTCGTATCGGTGGCGAGCGCCACGGACGTCACGCGCACCACGTGTCCGCCCTCACCACGGCCGCGGTAGAGGATCAACCACCGGCCGGCCTCCAGCTCCGGGTACAGGCCCGCGAGCGTGGCGCCCGTGTCTCCCGGCTGCACGGACTCCGCGAGCGTCACGGACTCCAGCCGGGGGAAGTACGACAGGGGCGACTCCGTGACGAACACCAGTGAGTGCTCGTCCGTGGAGGCATTCGCCACCAGCGTTTCGGCGGGGATCTCCAGCACGCCGCCCCCGGTGAGGAACTCCAGCGCGGTGGTGCCGGGCGGAAGCACCGTCAGGTCCAGCTCCTCCAGCCGCGCCTTCACCAGCACCGCGAGCGACTCTGGATCCAACCGGAACCGCAGCATCACCGTGGCGGAGAGCCCCGGGTCCGGCGCGTAGTCCAAGCCGCGCGCGTGGTCCTCCACGGAGCGCCGCAACCGGGCGTCCTCCAGGAAGCCCTCCACCACCGCGCGCTCCTGCTGATACGCCAGCGAGTCCAGCTGCGCGGCCACGGCCTCCAGCAACATGGTCGTGAAGTCCGCGGGCCCCCGGTCCTCCCACGGCGCCATCACCGTACGGGCCCGCTCCAGCATCACCGCCAGCAGCGACTGCGCGTCGCGCGCCCGGTAGTCCACCAGCGCGCCAGGTGCCGGCCGCTCCGGGGCCGTGAGCCACGGGCGCGGCTGAGGATCCCTCACGTCGCAGCCCGGCACCACGTCCGGAGCCCACGCGCCAATGAATGGCGCCGGATCGCGAGGCCCCTCGCCCGGAACCGGCACGGCCGCGCGCGAGATGGCCGCATCCGGCACCAGCCGCAGGTCCACGGTCTCCGGAGGCGGCAGGCCGCCAGTGAGCAACACCGGAGGAACCTCCGGAGTCCCCGGCACCCGGTACGGCAGCGGCCCCACCTCCAGGAACGGCGGGGCCGCGCCCTGTGCGAACAGCGCGGGAGATGCGGACAGCTCCGCGTCCGGAGCCAGCACGAAGGGCGCCCCCACGATGGCCGTGAAGAGCGAGTCGTAGGCGCGAACCTCCCCGGGCCCCAGCCGGAGCCCATGCGCATGCCGGTGCCAGGTCAGCTGCGCGAGCAGCAGCTGCTCCGCCTGGAACCACCCCGCGTGCACCGACGTCCAGGCCTCGGTGCGACGCACCAGCGCTGTGCGCAACCCGCCCTCCAGTTGCAGCGCGGTGCCGGTGATGACGAAGAGGGAGCAGTCCTCGACGGCAATCTCTCCCGGCGTGCCCACGTCGAGCACCGGCTCCAGGCCCCCCAGCGGCGCGGCCACGTGCAGGCCCACGACGTCCGCATCGATGGGAAACCCAGGCAGCGTCAGAGGCCCCACGACCGAAGCAGACAGTGCCTCCAACGCGACGGTGAGCCAGTCCGACCACGCCGCGGCGGGCTCCGCGGACACCGGCACAGGCGCCGCCGACACACGGCTCACCTCCACGTCGCGAACCACCACCGGCTCCAGCGAAGGTCCCCCCAGCACCCGCATGCCCGTGGCGCGCGTTCCGGCGGTGACATCCTCCACCTGCCCCATGGACACTTCGATGCTCCGCCCACCCAGCGCGAGCACGCCCATCGGGAACCCGCCCTGCACCCGCTGCACGGTGAAGCCACGCACCTGAAGCGCGCCCACCGAAGCCGCCACGAGCCCGATGCTCCACTGCACTCCGAACGCAGCCACCCCGCTCACGGACACGTCCACCATGGACAGTCCCTCGCCCTCCTCCCGGGCCACCAGCACCCGTGCGCCGGTCGCGTTCGGCCCGGAGACCTCCGACACCGTGAGCCCGGACAGGTCCGCGCGGGTGAAGCCCGCCAGCTCCAGGCCCACGGCCGTCTCCATGCCTGTGACGTCGCGCACCGACACGTCCGCCCACTGCGACCGCTGGCAGACCGCCCGCACGCCGAAGGCCTCTCCCACCGAGGCCCTCACGCCGTCCACGGACAGGCCCGTCACCCGGGCCTCCGTCGCCAGCAGCCGAAGCCCTGTCGCCACCTCGCCCTTCGCCTGCGTCACCGTGAGCGAGTCGATGACCACCGTGCCGTCCGGCGTCTCCACGCTCACCGCCGCGCAATCCCCCGACGCCGTGGCGCTCACCGTGACGTCCGACACCTCCACCCGCTTCCCCAGGAGGACCAGCCCGGCGTCCACCGACACCACCGCCACGCCCGACAGGCCGGTGACGAGCCCCGTGACCTCGAGCGTCCCGCCGTCGAGCTTCAGCGTCACACCCGGGGCGCCCGTGAGCCGCAGCGCGTGCGCGGGCGTGCCGATGACGAAGTCCGTGGAGAGCACGCCCTCGCCCACGGGCAGCGCCCACTCCACCTCGCCCGGCGGCGTGGCCTGCAACGCGGCCTGCGCCTCCGCGAGCGACGCCTCCAGCGGCAATGTCAGGACCCGCGCGCTCACGGCGGCGCCTCCAGGTCCCGGCGGAACAGCTCCGCGTGTTCCTCACCTGTCGCCAGCAGCGTGTAGAGGATGTCCACGTAGAGCGTCGCGTCCTCGGCGCTCACCTTCACCGCGTCCAGGCGCACCTGGTCGCGCATGAACTCCTGCACGTTGAGGCGGATGATGTACTCGGCCGTGGCGGCGGACTCCGGGCTCGCGGCGCCGAACACCATCCGCTGCACGCCGCACCCGAAGCGCGGCCGGTTCACCCGCTCCCCGGGCAGCGTGAAGAGCAACTGCTCCAGCTGCTGCCGGATGACCTGCGAGGACCCCACCGTGCGCGGCGTGCCCAGGTCTCCCAGCTGGAAGGGGAAGTGCAGGCCGCGTCCCATCACGCCACCCCGTTGAGCGCGTCGCGCGCCAGGTCCACGTCCACCTCGTAGCGGGCCAGCGCCTCCGCCCACACCCAGCGGTGCCGCGCGCCGCGCACGTACCAGGTGCCATCCATCAGCTTGCCCGCCCCCACGAGCCCCACCGGACGCCGGGCGCGGAGGATGCGCTCGTAGCGCAGGCCCTGCACCGTACCGTTCGCCTCCGCGAGCCAGTCCGCCTCGCGGTAGTCCGACCACGCCAGGTTCTCCACCTCCGGCACGTCGTGCGGCACGTCCACGTACTGCAGCCCCACCGCCTTCGTCTGGGGCCGCTTGGGCAGCACCGCCGCCATGCGCGCCTTCAGGATGTCCGCGCGGCCCGTGGGCCCCATGCGAGGGAAGCGCGGAGCCGTCACCGTGGCGGAGCGGATCCGCCGCGTGCGCTCGTCGATGTGCTCGCCATGAATCTCCGTGGGACGGTGGCTCTCCCAGCGCGCCTTGAGCTCGATGACGGTCGGCGTGGAGCGGGGAATGAGCGACAGGTCCGGCTGCTTCGGTCCATCCGGCCGGGGCAGGTGGAAGTGACCCACGCTCTCCAGCGCCGCGTTGGCGCCCGCGCCCACCGGCCCCTGCTTGCGCTCAACGAACGCCTCAAAGCCGTTGCGCCGCGCAAGCCACCGGATGAGCGATGCATCCGTGCCGCGCTGGAGCACCACCGCCCGCGCCAGGTCGCGCACGGGCGCCGTCTCCTGCACGTCCAGCGCGAAGCCATATTCCCCGTACAGCTGCCGCACGATGCCCGCGTCGGACAGCCCGCTGAACGAGCGCGTGCGCTCCTCCAGGTGCATCAGGCACGACGCGTCCAGCCCGTACACCTCCAGCGACGAGTCCGGCACGCGCGAGGGACCGAAGTACGGCTCCACCGCGGTGATGTAGCCGTCGAACACCACCTCCTGCACGTCCGGCGCCTCGCTGTCCGGAGCCCCCAGTCCGAAGCTGATGGTGATGCGCTTGAGCAGCGCGAAGCGCCCGTCCGCCAGCGCGTCCCAGTCCCCCGAGTTCGTGGGCGCCATGTCCAGGGACAGGTGGAAGGACGACGCGTCATCGGTGCGCTCGTCCACCTCCAGGCGCGACACCCGGCCACGGGCGTCCGTCATGGGCTGCCCGTCAATCCAGAGCTGGAGGAACGCCGCGCGCTGCTCCGCCATCAGGGCTTCTCCGGGATGAACAGCACCGTGCCCGGCTCCAGGAGCGCCTCGGGCTCGAAGGTGGGGTTGGCGTCCACGATGCGCCACGCCTGGTACGGGTCGCTGAAGTAGCGCTGCGCGAGCAGGTCCAACCGGTCCCCCGCCACCACCTTGTGCAGCAGCGACGTGGGCACGCGCGGCGCCACGCGGGGCACGTACAGCGACACCGTGGCGCCCTCCGGGCCCAGCGGCACCGCGTACGTCGGCAGGTCCTTGTATCGCGAGGAAGGGTCGCTCATGGCCGCCTCTTCAGCTCTCCCCGTTGAGCTTCACCTGCGGCGCCAGGGCCTGCGCGATGAGGGTGCTCGCGTCCGCGCCCTTCACCGCCGCCAGGTCCTCCATCCGCAGGCGCTGGTCGCGCAGGTTGGCGAACGCCTGGGCCACCTTGCTGTTCGCCGCGTTCTCCCCCACCTCCAGGATGCGCATGCGCAGGTCCACCTCCGCGCGCAGCGGGAACAACGCCGGGTCGAACCGCTGCTCCACGATGGTCATCCCGGTGATGACCACCGGGAAGGTGCGCGGCCCCAGCATCAAGAGCAGCTCCGAGGGGTTGAGCGAGACGAGCTTCGTCGCGGGCTTCTTCTCCTCCTCGCCCGTCTGGTCCTTGCCCAGCGCCATGCCCTCCAGCATGGCCAGCTCCGGCAGCACGCCCTGGGTGCCCTCCCCCTTCGTGTCCCGCAGCAGCGCCTCCGTCACGTCGAAGACGAGCTTCAACGCAATGGTCTCGCTCTTGGCGTGCAGGCCGCCGCCGCGCTGACCGTCGGTGAGGACCTTGGTCTGCTCGGGCGTCTTGCCGGGCTTCGTCTCCCACTGGCCCGCGCGCGTGCGCGTCACCGTCTCCGGGTTGTACTGGAAGCGCAGCGCCCGCACGCCCGGCTCGGCCTTCGGGTCGGCGGATGACGGCGGCAGCGTCACCAGCATGCCCTTCTGGAGCTGCTGATCGAACGCGATGAGCGTCGGGTCCAGGTTGCGCGTCATCCGTTGCCCCGGACGCCGGGCGGCTCGCGTTGGGCGAGGCTCCGGGCGATGGCTTCATTGTTCTTGTCCATCAGCGCCACCACCGTCTGGGTGAACAGCTTCACGAACTCCTTCGGGTTGTCCGGCACGCTGCGCAGCATCCACGCGAGCTCACGCTCCATCTCGCGGCGGGTGAGTCCGACCTGTCCTTGCACCGGGGGTGGGGCCATGGCGTGTCCCGTCCTCTCGTCAGCTCCAGCCATCCACCAGCGGACGGCCTTCCAGCTCGTTGCGAAGCAGCTCCAGGTAGCGCCACCGCCGGGCCCGCGGCAGGGCCAGGATGTCCGCCTCCGACCAGTGGTAGTGGAAGGCCAGCACGTGCACCTCCGTCTCCAGCCGCGCGGCACCGCCCTTCAGCTCGCGAGCCAGGAGCGCGAACGGATCCAGCTCCAGCTCCAACCACGCGGAGCACTTCGGACAGCGCGCCAGGAGCCCCAGGTCCGGCGCGCTCGTGCCGTCCGCCAACGCCAGCGCCACCGCGTGCCGTGAGCGCGCGGGCAGCGCCAGCCACGCGGAAGGCGTCAGCGCCTGCCCGTCCACCACCACCAGCCGCGACCAGAGGAGCGCGGACCGCTCCGCGCGGGTGCCCTGGGCTTCCGCGAGCAGCGCGTCGTCCTCGCCCGTGGGCTCGCGCACCTCCGCCCGCCCCTCTGGCAGCGCCACGGTGAGCACCTCCGGCGCCGCGTCCACCCGCTCCGGCGCGAGCGCGGAGAGCCGCACGTCCACGTCCGCCATCGCCTCGCATCCGGGCGCGGGGCAGCGCGCCACCAGCGTCACGCGGTCCCCGTACATCCGGGCCCGCAGGTGCAGCGCCAGGTGGTGCCGGTCTCCACGCGTGAGGCAGGCCGCCAGCTCCGCGTCCACGCGCGGGTAGTCCCCCAGCCGTCCCAGACACGCCGCCAGCCACCCGCTCACCGCGCGCGGGCCGGGACGCTCGCCGGTCTGGGCCAGCGCCCACTCCTCGCGGCCGGTGAGCGGACGCAGCTCGCCCTGGCGGTGACAGCGGCCGTCCTCGTCGAAGAGGCCGTGCGGCAGCAGCACCGGGATGGGAGGTTCCAGGAGCACGTCAGACCACCGGCTCCAGCGTGAAGCCCTCGTGATGGACCTCCACGGACTCGATGAGGATCTCGTTCGCCTCCGCGGCCAGCTCCGACATCGCGGTGAACTTCGAGACCCACGCGTTGCGCAGCACGAACTTCTTCACCGCCCGGTTGAAGTCCAGGTCGAAGACCAGAATCTCCACGGTGCGCCGGAAGTCCGGCTCCGCCGCGCGGAAGCCGGGCGTGGCTTCGTGGCGGATGAGCTGGGTGGCCCAGTCCCGGAACGTCGTGTCCTGGGTGAGGCCCGCCTCCAGCGTGAGGGGCTCGTAGTGCACGCGGCCCGGGGACAGCTCGTCCACGGAGGACGGGCTGTTGCCGGAGCGGAACTTCACCACCTCCACGGTGCCGGTGAGGCCGGAAATCTTCCGGCACGCGGCCACTTCAATGTTGTTGAAGAGCACGCGGAAGTTGAAGTTGCGGTACGGGTCGCGCTTCGTGGATTCGACGAATCGGGGCATGGCTTCACTCCTCGAAAGGGGGACGTCAGGGCGTCGCGACGCTCGTCGCGGGCAGGGACAGCACGGGCCGGGGCACCGGCTCCCAGCCCTCGTGGGTGAGCTCCAGCGACAGGAGCGCCACCTCGCCCGCCATGGCGTCCAGCTTGGGCAGGGCGTGGAACTTGCTCACCCACGCGTTGTGCACGTGGAAGCTGCGGATGCGCGCCTCCATGCCTCCGGGCGGGGGCACCTGCGTGGGGTGCGCCCAGGCGTCCCACACGTCGAGGAAGAGGTCGCGCTTCACCGGCTCGCCGGGCGCCTTGCCGGTGCGCGCGAACTCCAGCACCGCGCGCGCCCAGCGCTCCAGCGTGTCGTCCAGCGCCAGCCCCTGCTCCAGCACGAGCGGCTCCCAGTTCACCTTGTGGGGCTGCGCGTAGCGGTGCAGGTTGTTGCCGCCCTCCCACGTCTCATGGGCGCCCACGCTGACGGACAGGCCGGACACGGAGCGCACCCCCGCCACGTAGTCGCCGGCCGCGGACGTGCTCATCCGGAGCCGGAACTGGAAGGTCCGCAGCGGGTTGCGGGCGTTGGCGGGGACGGGCGTGGGCATCAGGCCGCCAGCAGGCTCTTCTGGCTGATTTCGATGACCACGAACTCCGCGGGCTTCAGCGGCGCGAAGGCCACCTGCGCGGTGACGATGCCCGCGTCCACGTTCTCCTGAGGGTTCGTGCTCCGGTCGCAGACGACGCTGAAGGCCTCCTCGGGCGTGCTGCCCTGGAAGGCGCCCTGCCGGAACAGCCCCAGCATGAAGGACTCGATGGCGACGCGGATGCGGCCCCAGAGCTCCTCGTCATTGGGCTCGAACACCGCCCACATCAAGCCGCGCCGCAGGGACTCCTTGAGGAAGAGCGCGGTGCGGCGCACCGGGATGTAGCGCCACTCCGGATCCGGCGACAGCGTGCGCGAGCCCCACGACACCAGCCCCACGCCGGGGAACTGGCGCAGGCAGTTGAGGCACACCGGGTTGAGCTGGTCCTGCTCCGCGTCGATGACGGGGTACTGGAGGCCCAGCGCGTTGGCCAGGGACGCCTCGATGCCGGCGGGCGCCTTCCACACGCCGCGCGTGGTGTCCGTGCGAGCGAAGAGGCCCGCCACGTGGCCGGACGGCGGCACCAGCCGCGTGGGGTTGCGGCCCACGCCCACGGGGTCCGGCACGCGGATCCACGGGTAGAACATGGCCGAGTTCTTCGAGCGCGAAGGCAGCCCCTCCACGAACTGCTTCGCGTCGTCCGGCACCACCGCGAAGTCCTTGTCCACACCGCCGGGGCCATCCGCGAGGAAGAAGCAGTCGCCCCGGTTGTCGCAGTACGCGATGCCCGCGGCGATGAACGACACCTCGTTCTTGCCCGGCAGCGCCACGATGTTGACCTCCTCCGTGTCCAGCGCGTGCAGGCCCGTGCGCAGCTTCGCGTCGCCCGCGAAGTCGGACGTGTCCAGGGGCCCCGCGCCGTCGTCCCCGCCCAGGAGCCGCAGGTTCGTCACCGTCGCCGGACGCACGACGGGGTTCGCGGGCGAGTCGTCCGAGTAGCCCCGGGCGCGCGGCGCGAAGCCCAGCTGCCGGAGCATGGTGGGCACCGTGGGCTGGAGCGTTTCGCTGATGGAGAGCTGGAGCCCGTCGAAGGACTCCGCGCCCAGGCCCGCCGTGCCGGGAGCGGCGGTGCCGGTGAAGCCGGTGGCGGAGAGCGACAGCGTGGAGGTGCCCGCCGCCGTGGCCAGGCCCGTGATGACGGTGTTGCCCTGCGCATCCGTCACCACCGACGCGACCTTGCCGGCCAGCGCCACGCTCAGCGAGTGGTTCAGCTCCGCGGGCGTCACCGCACCGGCGTTCGCCGCCAGGATGGGGATGGGCACGACGGTGGTCGCGCCCGGGGGGCCCACGGTGACGCGGGCGTCCTCCGGGTCCAGGTCGTACGTCGCGCCCGTGGGCTTGGGGATGGTGAGCGTGGGCCCGGTGGCCACCTTCAGCGAAATCTCCGGCGAGTCCGTGCCGCTGATGACGAAGGTGTTGGTGAGGTTCGCCGCGGTGACGGCCTGGGTGAGGAAGGCCTTGAGCTCCGTGGCGGTCAGCTGCACGCGGCCGTTGACGAACGCGGCGCCCGGCACGGCGGCCACCACCAGGGCCTGGGTGATGGGGACGTCCAGCACCGTGCGGGGCAGGTCCGGCTGGGCCTCGTCCCAGGTGGAGACCTGGAGCTTGCCACCGTCATAGAGGCTGTACTTCGTGCTGGCCAGCACCGCGGCCTTGAGCTTGGGAGGCACGCCCGGGACGAGCACCGCGCCGGGCGCCCGCGCCGCCAGCGCCACCTGGAACTCGTCGCGCACGCGGAGGTAGCGGGAGATGTCGTTGATGCGGTCGCCGACGTAGTCCTCGCTGGACGGATCCATGCGCACGTCCTCGAACGTCTCCAGGCGGCGCGTGGCCCCGGCCTCCGTCCAGTTCACCTCCACGCGGAACGCCTCGCTGGGGAAGTTGAGGGAGTCGCTCACGTTGACGCGGAGATAGTCGGACCACTCGCCCGCGCCCCGCGCCAGGAACGTGAGGGCGTTGAGGCCGCCGCTCGCGCGCGAGGCCACGGGTGCGGACACGCCACCCACCGCGTCGGAGGGCAGCACGCGCACGACGTAGGCGCGCCGCCCGCCCGAATCGAAGAAGGCCTCCACCGCCTGCGCGACGAGCCCCGCATCTCCGGGCTCGTGGCCGCCAAAGGCCCGCTCATATTCGGCGAAGCCGGTGACGAACCAGGCCAGGGCCGGGATGCCTCGCGCGGTGCGTCCGACGAACGCCGCCGTGGACGTGCCCACCCCTTCGATGGGGCGCGCCCCGGCACTGATCTCCTCGACATAGACGCCCGGATGCAGTCGCTCAGCCACGTTCATCCTCCTGGTTTCAGATGGTCCCGCGCCTGGCGGTCTCGACTTCGGTGACGGATGTTCCCGGGTGGCCGCTGGCGCCTCGCGCGGCGCCGCGCGCGATGAGGTCCAGCACGGGCTTCTCGACGAGGCGGGCGGTGCTGCGCGCGTTCGGCTCGTCCATCAGCGCGGAGACCCGGTAGTCCACGCAGCAGCGGTACAGGTGGTTCAAGAGGTCGTCGCGGCGGCGCAGCTGCGTCTGGAAGAAGAAGCACTCCTCCTGGAACACGAGCGTGCGGCCCCGGGCCCAGGCGCCCTCCACCGGACGGCTGAGCGTCACGCGGTCGCCCTCCAGCCCCAGCACCAGCGCCTGGAAGCGCTGCTTGCCCACGCGGTAGCCGTCCTCGCTCGTGCCCAGCACCACCACGTCGCCGGGCTTGAGGCGCGAGGCCGCGGTGACGGAGCGGCGCAGCGCTGGATCCAACGGCCCCACGGGCTCCGCCACCAGGTGCACGTGGTCCACCGTGAAGTCCAGCGGCGTGCCCGCCTGCGACCCCAGCGTGAACACCATGTCGCTCGCGGCGACGGTGACGCCCGGCGCGGCGACGGGCGGCACGGGCGTGGCCTCCGCGTCCTGGAGCGGCTGCGGCACCCCGTCCGCCGACAGCCACACCACGCCCTCCCCTGCCTCCAGCCGCGCGTGCAGCACCACGCCGGCCTCCAGCTGCTCCACCGGAAGCCGCCAGCGCGTCTCCGCGACCTGCGTCCCGGTGGCCTGCGCCAGCGTCGCGGTGGCCACCACCTCGCCCATGAGCCGGGTGCCCACCATCTCGTACCGGACGATGAGCCGCAGCACGGGCTGGCCCTGCGCCATCAGCACGGCCACCGGCAGCGTCTGCGCTTCCACGGCGCCAGCGGCGACGCGCAGCCCCAGCGACAGCGCCAGTCCGTCCGGGGCCGGATTGTCGGCGTGGAAGGGGTCGGGCACGGCGGGCGTGGGGTAGACGAGGACGGAGGCGGTGCCGGTGCCGGACAGGCGCAGGCCCTCGGAGGCGGTCAGGAAGGACGCGCCGGGCGTCAGGTCCACGCGGCCCCCCCGCGCGCGCTCCAGGTTCTGGTCGCTGGCCTCCAGGTGCACCAGGGACAGGACCGTCGTGGGCTCACCGCGCGTCAGCAGCCGGACCGACGTGGCGCCTTCGGGCACGTCCTCGGCCAGCAGCGACGGGCGCAGCACCATCTGCCCGCGCGTGGGGATGGAGAGCGCCACCGTGTCCATGATGGACGCCAGGTCCACCTGCGAGCCCGCCCACAGGTCCACCTGCACGTCGATGGCCATGGCCTTGGGCGCGCGGATCTTGCTGAGGAACACCCGGCCCTCTTGAGAACGCTCTGGAGGCTCCAGGCCCAGTGCGCCTTCAATGCCGCCGGTGACGGGCAGCACCTCCACGCTGGAGCGGAACTCCATGGAAGGGATGCCCTCATCGGAGCTGAGCGCGAGCCGGCTCCCCTCCACGTCCCAGCGCGCGGTGACGGCGGCGAGCGCCTCCAGCAGCAACGGGTCCGTGAGCGGCGCGCCGGTGGGCTCCTGGAAGAGTCCACCGGCGAGCGCGTTCGCCAGCCGCGCGTTGATGGCGGCGGCGATCGCGGGGCCCGTCGCGCCGGAGGCGAACGAGCCGCCCGGCAGGCCCGTGAGGGTGACGGTGGCTCGCCCATCCAGGCGCAGCTTGAGCGAGCCATTGGGGGGCACGCTGTCCCCGGAGGCACGAGGCCTGCCAATGAGATGGCCCGGCACGCGGAAGGTGGCGACGCCCGTGCGGCCGTTCTCGCGCTCGGGTTCGGAGAACAGGCCCAGCGGACCGACGACGGAGAGGAAGGGCACACGCGAAGGCCGGTAGCCCTCATCCACGTAGCCATGCGCGGCGAAGACGCGCACGTCGCCGCTGCGCAAGGCCACCCGGCCCTGCCATAGCAGTCCGCTGAGGATCTCGCGAATCACGCGAAACGACCCTCCAGGGCAACGCCATGTCTGTTTTCAAGCGGCTGCGTCACGGCACCCCCCGGCACCCCGCAAAACCACCCATCTCCCGCTGTGACACGCGAAGGGCGGCGACAATGAATCAGGAGCCCGGCGGGCGTCAACACTGCACGCATGTATTGGTTTGATATTTTGTGTGTCTATTCTGACGGCCTCCCCACCCCGAGGGGCGGGTGGAGCGCGGTGGTTGTCCGCTGCGTCGCAAACCACCTTTGCCGGAGGGGGAGCGATGAATGCGATTCGAGGATCTGGTGACCCTGGCCGCCCAGTTGTTCGACGCCTCGGGCGTGGGCGTGATGGTGGTGGGAACGGTGGTGTCCGTGGCGCTCGTCCTCCGGGACGCACGGGGGCCCCGGCGGGCGGATGCATACCGCCAGCTTCGCCACTACCTGGGCCGCGCCATCCTGCTGGGACTGGAGCTGCTCGTCGCGGCGGACATCATCCGCACGGTCGCGGGGGCGCCCACGCTGCGGCAGGTGTTCATCCTGGGCCTCATCGTCCTCATCCGGACCTTCCTCAGCTTCACGCTGGAGGTGGAGATCGACAGGCGCTGGCCCTGGCAATCCAAGCCAGTTGACGAGGTCAGGCCCGGTCCTCCGCGGGCTTGACCCGGCGGGAGGGCATGCGCGGGAAGGCAGGGCCCGCTCCCCCGGCCGTCTGTCATTGGGTGCCGGCCAGGCGGCAGCCGCGCCTCCGGGCCGGTGTGGATTGCCCAAGGAGGTCGCCGATGCACACCCTCCAGGTCAGGCCACTCCCATGGTGGGAAGCGGCGTCACGGGGCCCTGCCTCCAAGCTCGCCGGGAAGGGTCGGGGTCAAAGGAGGCGTGCGTGGACAGCCCCAGCGCAAGCTTCGACCCGGAGACCCTCGAGACCCTCTCCGACGCGCATTCCCGGCTGCTCCTCGAGACGCTGGTGGCGAGCACGCCGGTGGGCCTCGCGGTGGTGGACATGGAGCAGCGCTTCGTCCAGGTGAACGACGCGCTCGCCGCCATGAATGGCCTGCCGCGCGCCGCGCACCTGGGGCGCAAGGTGCAGGACATCGTCCCGGAGATGTGGCCCACCCTGCGTCCCCAGTATCAGCGCATCCTGGAGGGAGGGGGCGCGCAGACGGTGGAGGTGGTGGGCGCCACGTCGAAAGAGTTGGGCGTGGAGCGCCACTTCCTCGTCAGCTACTACCCGGTGCGCACCAACGCCGGGGTGTTGCTGGGCATTGGCGTCATCGTGTCGGAGGTCACCGAACAGCGCAGGGCCCACGACGCGCTCCAGGCCAGCGAGCAGCGCTACCGCTCGCTGGTGGAGGCCATGGCGCAGCCGGTGTGGTCCACCAACGACCGGGGCGAGGTGGTGGAGCCCGCGCCGCGCTGGCTGGCCTTCACGGGCCAGACGCACGCGGAGCACCTGGGGCTGGGCTGGCTCTCCGCCATCCACCCGGACGACCGCAAGCGCGTGGTGCGCAGCTGGGTGGAGTCCCTGCGCACGAAGACGTCCTACCGGGGCGAGTTCCGCCTGCGCTTCCACGCGGGGGGCTACCGGGACGTCGTGGGCCGGGCGGTGCCCGTGTTCGGGGAGAAGGGCGTCATCCGGGAGTGGGTGTCCACGGCGGAGGACATCACCGAGCGCAAGCAGGCGGAGGCCCGGGCGGAGAACGAGCGCGCGAGGCTGCGCTCCGTGCTGACGAGCGCACCGGCGTCCATCGCCATCCTCTCCGGCGAGCGGCAGATCTTCACGTTGGTGAATCCCCTCTACAAGGCGATCTCCGGAGGCGCGGAGCTGCTGGGCATCTCCGCCAAGGACCTCAAGGGCGAACGGGGGGCCCAGTACTCGCGAATGCTGGAAGAGGCCTATACCCGCGGAGAGCCATTCATTGAAAAAGAGGTCCCGATCACCACCGATTTCAAGGGTGACGGGGTCCAATCGACGCGTCAGTTCGACGTGGCGTACCAGCCGCTGCGCGACGTGCGGGGCCGGGTGGACTCCGTGCTGTCCTTCGCCATCGACGTGACGGAGCGGGTGGAGGCCCGGAAGAAGCTGGAGGAGTCCGCCGCGTCCCTGAAGAACCAGCAGCAGTGGCTGGAGGCGATGCTGGACCGGACGCCCGTGGCCATCATCCTGGTGCAGCCCGTGACCGGTCGCATCGTCTTCGCGAACCAGTTGGCCCGGCAGCTGGCCGGCGGCGATTTCCCCGGAGGCCTGCGGGAGGAGAGCTACATGAGCGGCTCGCACCGCTTCACGGACGAAGCGGGCCGGGAGCTGACCATGGAGGAGATTCCCGGCATCCGCGCGGCGAGGGGCGCTCCCGTGCACGCGGAGCCGGTCGTCTGGCATACCCCCACGGGGCATTACTCCCTGCTGGTGGAGGCGGGCACCCTCCCCGCCCAGCACGGCCATCCTGAGGCGGTCCTGCTGGCGCTCCAGGACGTCACCGAGCTGAGAAAGACACAGGCCCAGCTCCAGCACGCTGTATCACTCCGGGACGAATTCCTGACAGTGGCGTCGCATGAATTGAAGACCCCTCTGACGCCGTTGCAGCTCAAGCTCCAATCCCTGGTCAGGGACGCCCAGACAGAACAGACGCTGGAGTCGCTGCGCGAGCGCGTGGTGAAGACGGCGGAGACCATCTCCGGGCAGATCCGGAAGATGACCACGCTCATCAACGACCTGCTGGAGGTGACCCAGCTCACGGGCCCCTCCGCGCCGCTGCGGCTGGAGGACGTGGACCTGACGGACGTGGTGCGCGACACGGTGGAGCGCTTCCAGCCCCAGGCGGCGAAGGCGGGCTGCGAGCTCATCGTCCACGCGGAGCCGGGGGTCATGGGCCGCTGGGACCGCCACCGGCTGGAGCAGGTGGCGAGCAGCCTTCTGTCCAACGCGCTGAAGTACGGCACGGGGCACCCGGTGACGATTCGCGTGGAGCAGGCCCGCGGCCGGGCAAGGCTGAGCGTGAGGGACGAAGGCATCGGCATCTCGCCGGGGAGCCTCCAGGCCATCTTCGAGAAGTTCACGCGCGCCGTGTCGACACGGCATTACGGCGGTCTGGGATTGGGCCTCTTCATCACCAGACAGATTGTCGAAGCCCACCACGGCACCCTGCGCGTGGACAGCCAGCCCGACCACGGCGCGACCTTCACCGTGGAGCTGCCCACGGGCTGACCCCATACACTCCCACCTGGCACCACGCCGGAGGCGCGGCGGCAGCTCCAGTTCCTGCCACTGCGCGCACACCTGCTAGCCCCATTCTCGTCCGCTTAGAGCGATGGATAAGAGCAGAATCAAAGGCATGAGTGCAGCCGAGCAGGCAGGACCTGCGCGACTGGCGGCTGACTGAGCCCCGTCCACCAGCGAGGCACCGCCGCAGTGACGCCCAGCTCCCGCGACAGCGCGTCGAGTTCCTCGCCCTTGATCAGCCGGAGGATGCTCTGCTTTCTCCATCGCTACAAACGGACGTGGATGCTGCTAAACCAGGGGCTTCTTGAGTGAGCGCACGAGCCGGTTCGTCTCCGAGTCATGCACGGTCAGGGCATCAAGGAGCATGTTCGCGGCGTCCCTCTTGCCGTGGGTGCTGATGCGCGACTTGACCTGCATCAACAACTGACGCGCGACGTCTCTCACGCCCTGCTCGAACACACCGGCGCCGGCCACGATATCGGCCCCCAACTCCAGATATGACGCCACATCTCTCGCCCACAGATCATTCAACCCCTGGATCATGCGCGTGTCTTCGTTGAAGTTGAAGTCTGGATTGTCCATCAGCGTGGTGGGAAGGGGGACCCAGGACTCCGCCCGGCCAAGATGGATTGCGCTGGGCGGATAGCCTGTCGCGTACATGAACGTCGTGCAGCCGAAACATGAGGCCAGCTTCGTGGTGGCGTTCCCCACCGCGACCTCGTACGGCGTGGTCCACGGTCCAATCAGCTTGCAGTGCTGGATTGCCCAGTTCATTCCATGGCAATACCCCACCACCCTGCCATTGCCCGCCCAGCCACCGATGAGGTTCGCGCGCTCGAAGGAGCCCCAGGACGGAGCCAGGACTGGATTCGGGCCGGCACGGATCACCCCATGATACTGCGTCTGCGCACTCCACCGTCTGCCCTCGTGACCGTTGTAGTCGATGAGTCTCCGGACGGTGGAAACCATGCGCACCTGTTCCGTGACGGGATCATCCACCACTCCGTAGTACGCGCCACGCTCCTGGGTGGTCACCGCGCCTTGCTGGCGCGAGCCCAGGAGAAGATCTTGCGCGAACGCCATGGAGCTGAGGCCCTTCATGGGCCGGTGCTTGTCGTCCGAGGCCGCCCCTCCGGGACGCCCTGTGATGGCAATGCCACTCGTGATCCTGGGATCCTGGGGGTTGTAGGGCTCGGTCGCCTGAGCCTTGATGCCATCGATGCCGCTCGAATCGAAGCCCGCTGAATAGAGGGCTTGATCCAGGCGGCGGACCACCGCTTCGTGCGTCCTTCGCGTAGGGCCTGGCTCGTACTCGAAGTGGAGGGTGACGGGTTGCAGGAGCTCCACTCGCGTGGCGAGAAAACCCAGCAGCGTGCTCACGGTGATAACATCCGCATGCAGCGGATCCAGGCCGCCGGGTTGTCCATCCAGAAGACTCATTGTCTGGCATTCCTTTAGGGATTGAGAACGAATGCCCCAGGTCCGTTTCCAGCAGGTCGCTGACCGGCACGAGCCGCGAAGCGGGATCCGCCGTCGAAGCATGGGAAGCCCCATCATCCAGACATCGCCACTGCGGCTCCAGGACCCGACGGGTCAACGACCCTGGGGGGCAGGGTGCCCCGGACCCACTCCCTGAAACATCCAGACGAGGGGCGAGACTGTTTTCATCGCCATGTCTAGGTATGATGACGGCGTGAAGGAACCCGCCACCGGGTTTCACGGAAGCAGGCCGGAGCGCCCCACCCATGTCCTTGTCGGTACACAGAGCTCTCGTCGCGGGGCTCCTGCTGGGCGCCCTGCCCGCCTGGGCCCAGTCCGCCCTGCCCGGCTTCGAATTGGAGCACCTGGAGATCAACCCCGGCCGCGGAACCGCGGTGATGCGCAACGGCGAGCTGCTGGTGCCCGGCGGCATGAGCGTGGGGCTTGTGGGCCAGTATCAGCAGCTGCCGCTCGTGCTCCTCAACGGCGAGCGCCGCCTGGAGGCCGTGCGCAACCGCGCGTCCGCCGTCCTGGCGGGCAGCTACGGGGTGCTGCCGTGGCTGGAGGTGGGCGCGCAGGTGCCCGTGGTGTTGTGGCAGCAGGGGGATGATCCAGCGCCCCTGGGCCTGACGCCGCTGGCCTCGCAGGGCCTGGGCACCCCGGAGATACAAGCGCGCCTGGGGCTCTTGTCGCGCCGTGACGAGCACCCCGTGGACCTCGCCATGGACCTGGGCGTGGGCCTGCCCATCGGCAGCGCGGCGGTGCTGGGCCGGGACTCGGGAATTCGCGTGCGCGCCCTGGCCGCCATGGGCACGCAGGTGGCCTTCCTCAAGCCCGCGCTGGAGGCCGGCGTGCTCCTGCGCTCGCGCAACCCGCTCTCCGCGCCGGGCGCCTCCGGGCAGACGCTGGAGCTCCGCCTGGGCGCCGGGGTGACGACGGCCGGACAGGGCCTGCGCGGCGAGCTGGCGGTGAAGGCCGCCTTCGCGGCGGACATGGACCAGCCCGCGGTGGAGGTGCTCGGCGGCGGGCGCATCCCGCTGTCGGAGGGCCTGGAGCTGCACGCGCTCGCCGGGCCCGGCCTGGGACGCACGCCGGGCACACCCATCGCCCGGGTGCTCCTGGGCGTGTCGTTCCGCCAGGAGCCTCCTCCCCGGATGGAGGTGCTCCCGGAGCCCGTGCCCCAGCTGCGCCTGGAGGAGTTCAAGACGCAGCCGGAGTACGTCCCGGACTCGAGCGTGGAGCCGGTGCCCACCCGCGAGCTGCTCCCCCCTGAACCCGCGCCGCGGCCCTCGCCATGACCTTCGAGCCACGCATCGTGCTCGCCGCGTTCGACGGCACCCAGCCGCCTCCGGACAGCATGCCGGCGTGGCTTACGCGAAGCTGGGAGGATCCGGACGGCTTCGCCGCCGCGATGGCTCCCGTCCACGCCGGCCGGAGCACGCCTTTCAAGAGCCGCACCGGCCAGCACCACGACTTCTTCCACGACCTGGTGGCCCGCCACGCCACCACGGACCGCATCGCGCTGCGCGCGTACTCGCGGACGCAGGGCTGGCGCACGCTGAGCTACCGCCAGCTCCAGGAGCAGGCCACGCGGCGGGCCACGGCCTGGGCGGGGCTGGGCGTGAAGCCGGGCGCGAAGCTGTGCCTGATGCTGCCGCCGGGCCCGGAGCTGATGGTGTCGCTGTGCGCCGCGCTGGGCCTGGGCGCGTGCGTGAGCCTCCTGCCGCCCGGGGCCCGCGCCTTCGTGGCGCGCCGGCTGGACGCGCTCGCGCCCCAGCACATCGCCGCCGAGCCGCACCAGGCGCCGCTCCTGGGCAAGCACGCCGCGCGGCTCTTGCCGCTGCAGACGCAGGTGCCGCCCGCGCTCGCGTCGTACACGTACAAGCCCACCGAGCCGGTGGGCCTGCTCTTCTCTCCGCTGGCCAGCCCCAGCGACGTGCCCGTGCCGCTCACCGCGGGGGATGCGTGGCGGAGCGCGCTGGTGGACGGGCTGATGACCTTCGGCCTGTCCCCGGGGGACCACCTGGCCGCTCCGGGCTTCCACCCGCTCCAGCACCTGCCGGCGCTGTACTTCACCACGCTCCTGCGCGGCGCGACGTACCTGCACGTGGAGCCCGCGGACCTGGACGTCTCTCCCGCGCTGCTCACCGAACACCCCGTGCGCGCCCTGGGCCTCACGCCCGCCGTGCGCGACCTGGTGGCTCGCGCGCGGCTGCCACTCAAGAACGTGGGCCTGTGGTTCAGGGATCCGCAGGCGCCCTTCGACTTCCACGCCTGGCGCGACGCGCTCAAGGCCACCGGGCTGGCCAGCGTGCCCGGCGGCAACGTGTGCGTGGATCCGGCGTGGGGAGGCGCGGTGCTGTGCTCGCACCGGCGCGTGGCGGCGGACGTGCACACGGACATCGCCCCGGCGCCCGGACGCGCCTGGGCGCTGCGCGACTTCACCGACAGCGGGCAGGACGCCCCGGGAGACACGGGGCTCTTCACCCCGCTGCCCGACGCCGGACGGCCGCCCGCGCACGTCGTCCTGACGCGGGTGCGCGGCCAGTACCACCACTTCGGCGCGCGCGAGCCGCGGCGCGAGGGCCGGGTGTTCCTCTTCGCGGAGGCCGCGGACGTGCTGCGCGAGCCCCCCGGCCCCCGCCTGGACGCGGTGGGGCTGGCCGTGCCGGTGAGCGGCATGGCGGGCGCGTATCGCAGCGTGCTGCTCGTCTTCACCGGAGATCTGCCCCCCGGCGTGGAGGTCAGCGAGGCGGACGTGCGCCGCCGCATCGAACAGGCCCTGGGCGCGGACGCGCTGCCGGACCGCATCGAGCGCTTCGCGCTCCACGCGCGGCGCCTGGACGGCCAGCAGGACGGGCCGGTGGATGAAGAGTGGTGCCGTTCGCAGTACCTCACGGGTTCCCTGAAGCTGAAGTCGGGGGACCCCTTGTTCCAGGCGCTCACGTCGCTGCGCGCCCGGGTGGAGTCACGCTGATGGGAATCCAGGTCGTGTCCGGAGCCATGCTCCAGTGCAGCTTCGGTCTGGCGCCCTCGACGCTGTCGGTGCTGCCCGCCAACATGGTGAACGCCACCGCGCCCGCGGCCACCATCATGGACAACATCCCGGGCATGAACGTGCCGCCCTTCGGCATGTGCCAGTCCATGGCCAACCCCACCGTGGCCGCCGCCACCGCCGCCGCGCTGGGCGTCCTCACGCCCATGCCGTGCATGCCCGTGCTCCCCGCGCCCTGGACGCCGGGCTCGCCCACGGTGCTGATCAAGGGCAAGCCCGCGCTCACCGACAAGTCCATGTGCACCTGCGCCTATGGCGGGATGATCAAGATCAACGTGCCCGGCCAGACGAAGATGCAGGTGAAGTGACTCACGGCAGGGGCACGTAGCGAAGGGGCGCCTCGCGCTGGGGCAGGCGCACCTCCAGCTCCACCACGTCCTCCGCGCTCCAGATCGCGAACAGCTCCACCAGCCGGCCGCAGAGCAGGTCCACCAGCGGCAGCAGCGACGCGTCCATGGGCCCGAAGCCCAGCTGGTACACGTACTTGAAGCCCGCGGCGCTCCGGGCGAAGGGCTTGGACTTCACGGACACCTCCGTGAGGGACGGCAGCAGCTCCCGGAAGTGCCGCTGCGTCCGCACGCCCAGCACCTCCAGGAGGAACAGCAGGTCCTCGCGCCCCAGGAACCGCTGCGTGCGCAGCGCCAGCAGCTGCAACAGCGCCTGCTGCCCGTGCTCCACCGGGTTGTCCCCGCCGGGCGCCACCGCGCCCACCAGGCTCCACGGCACGCCTTCCAGGAAGCGGTCCGCCAGCACCGGCCGGTAGCCCCGCGCATCGAAGCGAGGCGGCAGCGGCTGGTGCCACAGGCCGTCCACGCCCAGCCGCACCGGCTTGAGGAACGCGTCCGGCATGTCCAGCGCCAGCCACGACGTGCGCGCCAGGCCCTGGCCTTCGTGCTCCAGCTCGTACGTCTCCGCGCCTCCGGAGATGGCGCCAGGGCGCAGGGGAACCATGCCCTTCGGGCTCAGCTGGTACACGCCCGTGGCCGTGTTCAGCCGGAAGCCCATGGACGGATCCGGGTGCTGCACCGCGTGCCGCTCCTTCGTGCCGTCGTGCTCCACGGGCGCCGCCATGGCGCGCTGCAGGTTCACCACCGGCACCGCGTGCGCCACGAACGAGTCCGGCCCCACCACCAGCTCCGACGGCCAGCGGTCCGCCAGGCGCAGGGTCAGGGTGAAGCCCTGCCAGTTGCGGGGGGCCGGCGGGATGCGGGCCTCCAGGAACAGCTCCTGCTGCGGGAAGTGCAACAGCTGCCGCAGCCGCTGCAGCGGGTGCTCGGACGCCTCGCCCTCCGCCGCCACCGGCCGGGGCGCGCCGAAGCGCACCGGGCCCGAGTGCGCGTCGAAGGGCTTCACCTCGTGCTCCACCGCCCCGTCGTCGAAGCACACGGTGGCGGAGCGCACGGCGCTCTTCAGCTGGAAGAACACCGCCAGGGACGCCCGGAAGTCGTTGAGGTGGTTGATGTGCAGCCGCACCTCGCCCGGCGAGTCGTTGCGGGGAAAGCCGCCCTCGAAGACGAGCCGCAGGAGCGCGCCGTCCTCGCCCTGGCGCTCCAGCCGCGCCTGGGTGAGCCGCACGGGCAACAGCCGCACCGGCGCCAGCGTGCGCAGGGCGAGCGCCCCGGTGGGACCGCCGCCCTGGCCCGGGTTGAGGAGGAAGGGCGTGCCCCGGGGCAGCTCCGCGGCGTCCACGAAGCGCGCGTCTGGCTCCGCGCGGAACATGGCCATGGCGGGGATGGGGTTGAGCAGGTAGGCGAAGTGCTGCTGGAACAGCCGCAGCGTGCTGCGCTCCAGCGCGCGCTGCCCCGCCCGGCGCGTGCGCGCGGTGAACAGGGCCATGGCCTCCGTGAGCCGCCGCACGTCCGCGTCCTCGCCATCCAGCGGCGCTGACGGGTGCAGGGCCGTGTAGCCCAGGCGGAACTTCTCCAGCGCCTGGAGCTCCTCCAGGAACGACGCGTAGAGCGCCTCATCCATCCGCATGGCCTACTCCCCCTCCTGGACGCGCAGGAACATCCGGCCCTCGGTGACTTCAATGAGCTGGGTGTCCTTCTCCAGGGTCCGCTGGATGCGCAGCATGGGCTTCGAGTCCTGGTACAGGTGCTGGATGGACGTCTCGCTCTTGTCCGTCTTCCCCAGGAGCAGGTGGTTGCCCTGCGACTCCTTGGGGAGCCGGGCGCCGGGGCGCCACTCCAGGAAGCGGTCCATCCTGGCGTGCTGGTAGCCCAGCGACACCAGCACCCGCGTCCCCTTGTCCGCGGGGAAGTAGAAGTGCCCGGGCTGCTGGTGCGGCTCGTAGGGGACGCGCACCTCCTTGTCCCACAGGGGCAGCTTCACCCGGTACGACTCCACCGACGTCTCGTCGTCCTGGCGGATCTGATACGTGCGCTCCGGCTCCCCTCCCTCCTCGCTGACCACCCGTCCCTCCGCGAAGAAGGGCCAGCGCGGCGGCCGGAAGCGCGGGCGACGGAAGGTGGGGTCCGCCGCCTCCTCCAGCGTGGCCTTCAGTGACAGCTGGTAGTCGTTGGCGGTGCTGTCCGGGTCGTGCGCGGCGTCGTCCTCCACGGCGCGCGCGTCCAGCTCCAGCGTGTGCAGCCGGTACTGCTTGCCGTGCGTCGCGGCTTGCGTGCTGAAGTCCCCCAGCGTGTAGAGGCCGTTGAGCACCAGCGACGCGCGGGGGTAGCTCGCGAAGGACAGCCGCAGCTCCGGGCCCTCCAGCTGCTGGCACTTCGTCTCCAGCGTCACCCGGTCCGTGAGCGTGCCCTCCAGCGTGGAGGTGACCAGGCATTCGGTGAGGACGCCCGCGATGGCGTCCGCGTTCTCCACCGCCTTGCGCTTCGTGCCGGCGTCCACGTAGCTGTTGAGCACCGACAGCGCGTCCCGCCGGGGCTCCGGGTAGCGCAGGTCCACCTGCTTCACCTCGTCGCGGGTGAGCACCAGCGCCTCGCCGCCCTCGGGCTTCGCGTCCGCGAGCGTGTACTTCCCGGTCGCGTAGTCCAGGAACGTGCCCGCGTGCATGCGCGCCTGCACCCAGTGCAGGAAGTCCAGGAAGCTGGCGCCGGCGTCGTCATCCGCGCCCAGCCCCAGCGCGTGCAGGCCGTGCTTCGTCCCCGCGGCCTCCCAGGCGTAGGCCACGTCCAGCCCGCCGGGCGTGTTCGCCTGGATGACCGCTTGCAGCGTCTCATCCACCCACACGCCGCTGGGGAAGTGGCGGCGCCACAGCATCGCGGCGGGGTCCACCAGGCGGATGCGGTAGCGCCGCTGCATCACCGGCGCGTCCTTCACGTTCGCCAGCGAGCGCTCGCGGACGTGGCGCTCCTCCACCCGGCCCATGAGCTTCAGCGGCAGGGCCTCCGCGCCCTCGCGCCCCTCCGCCTGCGCGCCGTAGCGGCGGTCCACGGTCAGCGTCGCCGTCAGGGGCTTCGTGCCGGTGAAGGGGGTGAAGAGCGTGTCCTCGTCGCCGCTCTCCTTGCAGAGCACCCACCACTCCACCTGCGCCTCGAAGCCGTAGGAGCGCGCCTTCACCGACAGGCGCTTGATGCTGCCCGCGGGCAGCGTGAAGGACTCGTCGCCGGCCTTGAGCTCCAGCGTCACCTTCAGCTGTTCGGTGAACTTCATGGGTCGTCCTCCCCAGCGGCCTCTTCCGGGGGCCGTTCGCGCAGGCGGCGCGAGCCCGGGTCCAGGAGCAGGTCCATGGGCTCATGGGAGTCCCGCAACACCAGGCGCACCACCAGGCCGGGCGCCCCGCCCGCCGCCGCGGGCACCTCGTCGATGGCCACCACCTCCACGCGCGGCTCGTAGCGCGACAGCGTCTCGCGGATCTCCGCGCCCAGGCCCGCCAGCCGCTCCGCGTCCGAGCGGAACCCCGTCTCCGTCAATCCAAAACCGGGCAGCACGGAGGCCGCGCCCCGCTTGGCCTGGAGCAGGTGGCCCAGGTTGCGGAGCACCGCTTCACGAGGCGTCTCCACCACCCCCAGGAACTTCCGGTGCAGAAAGCCCACGGTCCCCTTCCCTCCTAGCGTCCGGCTGCCTTCGGCGTGCCCATGGTCATGCCCTGCCGGTCGCCTTCGGCCCGAGGAGGCGCGGCCACCGGCACGGACGTGTCGCCCAGGAAGATGAGCTGCCGCAGCGGCTTGCCCTCCGCGCCCGGCAGCCGCTCGTAGCCCAGCTGCCCCCGGGGCCCCAGCTTCACGGTCCGCCCGTGCGCGAGCACCGTCAGCACCACCTCCAATTGCATCCGCGCCGGGACGAGCAGCGGCAGGATGTGCCGGTGGAAGCGGTGGCGCACCCGCGCGGGCCAGTCACGCCCGCGCATGTCCGCCTCCTCGTCCGCGAACACCTCCACCTGGAAGCCCCCGATATCCGCCGCGTACGTCTGGCCCAGGAAGCCCGTGCCATCCAGCGGCGTGGACCCATGGGCGGGACGCATGCCGGAGAAGCGCGTGCGGAAGGAGCGGCGGACACACGTCACGCGCAGCTCCGGGAACACCTGCTGGAACAGCCACTGGAGCGTGGCCTGCGAATCCACGCCCACCATGCGCAGGTAGAAGCCCTTCGTGCGCTCCCAGTCCCCCACGAGGCTTGCGTCCCGCTCGGGGTGCAGCGCGTCCACCAGCGCCAGCAGCAGCCGGTGGTCGAAGAAGCGGATGAAGTCGAGGAACGGCTCCGGCTCCGGCAGCTGCTCGGCCACCTGGAGGAAGTAGCTGGGCAACAGGCCCGGCGTGCCCAGGAGGCCCAGGTTGAGCGTCACCACCACCCGGCGCACCGGCGAGCGGTGGAACGTCACCGCCTCCACCAGCGACGAGGACGCCACCGGCTCCGGGTTGCTCTCGAAGAGCAGCCGGTCCCGGCCATAGCCCTGCGTCTCCAGGAGCCGCAGCAGCGGTCCCAGGTCGAAGTCCTTCGCGCGGGCGCGGATGCGCCGCTCCAGCGGGGATAGCAGCGGCGAGGCGCCGATCATGACCGGGGCCGCCTCACTCGCCCGGCCCCACGAAGGCGCCCAGGTCCACCTGGTAGAACTGCGACAGCGTGCGCCACTCCATGGAGTCCTTGCGCTCCCAATGCTCCTGGATGTCCCCCACGTGGCGGTTGAGCAGCGCGCCGAATGACGAGAACAGCTCCGGCAGGTAGCGCCGCGGGTCGAAGTCCTCCAGCGTCCGGAGCACGTCGTCGCTCACCATCGCGGCCTTCTGGAAGTCCCCGCGCTCCACCAGCACCTCGAAGGCCTTGAGCTTGTCGCACAGCTCCAGCAGGTGCGCCGACCCGCGCAGCTGCAGCGGCCCCGTCGTGCGGGGGAACGACGGGGGCGGCGCCGCCGCGGCGGAGGCCTTCGCGCCCCGTCCCTTCGCGGGAGCGGCGGGCTTCGCGGGCTCCGGGGCCGGTGCGGGAGCGGCCGCGCGCTCCTGCGCCTCCTTCAGCCATTGTCCCAACCCCGCCAGTCCCTGGGCCCCGTTGCGGAACGCGGGGCCTTCCAGCGCGCCCTGCAAGGCCTGGATGCCGCGCAGGGCGTCCTTGCGCTTGCCGTCGTTGAAGCCCTTCGTCCACGTCTCCCAGCCCGCGTCCTTCTTGCCCTGGTGATACTTCAGCGCGCTCACCAGCGTCTGGAACAGCCACGTCAGCGCCTTGTTGAGCAGCACCGCGGGCTTGGACTTGTCCTTGCCCTCTCCCTGCGAGGCCTCCTCCGCCGCCGCGCGCGCGAGCGCGACCAGCACCTCCAGCACCTCCGGCAGGCGCACGAGCCCGTCCTCGCGCAGCGCCGCGAAGAGGTAGTAGCCCGACAGCCGGACCTCGTAGACCCCTTCACCGTCCAGTACCTCGATGGCGTCCGCGGCCTCCGCGTAGGACTCCCGCTGCACCAGGTCCGCCACCGTGAGGAAGCGCTGGTCATGTGACTCCAGGCGCTCCAGCGTTCCGCCCTCCACGGGGCGCAGGCACAGGCTCAGGTCTCTCATGGTCTGTCTTTCCACTTCATGTTACATGTCTTTCATTCACAAGGACAGACACCCCATGGCCATCGCGAAACCCGACTTGCTCGAACTCGAATGCAATTGGCAGACCGGGTTTCAATACCGGCCCGGCTTCCGTGGCGCGCTGGGGTATCTGTTGGAATGGAATGGCTGCGGAGGGCTGAACCTGGCGAAGGAGCTCACCCTGTCCTCCCCCACGGTGGGCGACTTCGGGCCCACGGCGAAATGCATTGGCCTCATTGAACGGCTGTCCATGAATGGCGCCTCCGGCCCCCTGGACTTCAGCGTGTACGTGGGACGTGTCACGGCCGCGAACGTGCTCAACCATTTCGCCAAGCCGCTGGAGAACCTGCGCCTGAAGCTGGCGTGGGCCATCATCGACTTCGATGAAGCGGGTGACACCTGGTTCGAGGCGGCCAAGCTGAAGAGCCCCACCACCGCCGAAGCGCTGATGGACACGGAGAAGGGCCGCCCCAAGGTCTTCCTGGACAACCAGCCCACCACGCTGGCCGGGGACCTGGACATCCGCTTCCACCGCTTCCAGTTCCGGGTGGTGCCCGCGCCCAAGAAGAGCACCACGCTGGAGTTCGCCACCAACTCCCAGGAGCGCCGCGTCACCAAATGGGGCTCGGACAAGTAGCCACAAGGCGGAACGGGGAGGCGCATCCCGCCCTCCCCGTTGCGCTTCAACCTCTTACTTTTTGCCTTCGACGTAGCCCCAGGCGTACACGTCCTTGTCCATCGAGTTGTGGCCGTAGTGGATGTTGCACAGGTGCGCCTTGTCCGGGATGAGCTGGAAGGTCATCTGGCAGAACTTGACGTCCGTGACGCCCACGTTCTCCGGCTCCCCCACGTGCAGCATCACCTCGCTGCCCTTCTGGTTCAGGCGGGCGGACATCTCGTTCGCGGGGCCACCGGCCTCGTCACCCAGCGGATAGCACTTCTCGTACCACTTGCCCGCGGTGCTGTCCCACTCGCAGATCCAGAACTTGAGCTGACGGATCTCCGTGTTGGTGATGCCGGTGAAGTCCGCCTTGTTCTCCGGCGAGATCAGCACCGTGAAGTCCATGGGGTCGAGCTTGCCGCCCTCCCACTGAAGCTGCGTGATGAGGCCCACCGCGCGCACGGCCTTCTTCGCGCCCACGTCCTCCAGCTGCACCCCGGCATAGGAGGGATCCCCGACGAACGGGGTGTAGAAGAGGCTGCTGCTCTTGGGGAAGGCGCCGTCGTCCTTCCCCATCCCCTTGATGTCCAGCAGGTAGCCCACCGGGATGTTCTTCTGGGGGCGCTGCTGGATGGTCTGCTGCCAGTCACACGAAATGCCAAGCGGTCCATCACCCATGATTTCGGTCCTCCAGTTTGCTGCGGGGTTTGTCAGCCGAGCCGCGCATCCACGCGCAGGTCCACGTTCATGCCTTCGAACTGGATGTGCGGGAGGACGGAGAGGTTGCAGTGGTACCAGCCCACCTTGCCGGGCACTTCCGACACGGTGAGGTTGTAGGCCTTGAAGGGGTAGTAGCGCAGCGTCAGGTCATCCGGGTTCACCAGCGTGGTGACGTACCGGGAGATCCACCGGTCCAGCTGCTGCTGCATGTACGCCGCGTTGGCCGTGCTGCCGATGTTCTCGCGCATGATGGCCTTCACGTAGTGCGCGATGCGGCTGATGGAGTACGTGTAGGCCAGGTTCGTCACCAGCTGCGAGTTCTCCGAGTCCTTCGCGTCCTCGAACACCTTGGCCTTCTTGAGGGACTGGACGCTGAAGAAGACGGCCTCCGCGCTCCCCTTCTTGTGGATGAGCGGGATGAAGCCGCCGTTGGCCAGCTCCAGCTCGCGGAAGTCCGGGATGGACATCTCCACGGGCAGCTTCATCTCCTCCTCGCCGCGCAGGTGCGTCAGGTGCACGGGCAGGCCCGCCACCAGGCCGCCGCCCTTGGGGCCGCGGATGTGCTGGCACCAGCCGGAGCCCGCGAACGAGCGCACCAGGTTGCGCGCGAACAGCATGGCCGCGTTGCCCCAGAGGTACTCCTCCTCCTTGTCGCCCTTCACCTCCTCCGTGAAGTTCATGCCGGGGGCCGGGTAGGTCTCCGGGTTGTAGGGCGGCCGGACGATGTAGCGCGGCAGCGTGAGGCCCACGTAGGCGGCCTCGTCCGTGTCGCGCAGCGCGTTCCAGGCGGAGTACTTGGGCGAGTCCAGCAGGCTCGCCACGTCGCGCAGCTGGGCCACCTCCTTCATGGTGTCGCAGCCGAAGAAGCGCGGGGACACGGAGGCCACGAACGGCGCGTGGCTGGCCGCGGCGATCTTCCCCATCGTCTTGAGCCACAGCATGTCCTGCGGCGTGTTGGCGAACTCGAACAGGCCCACCAGCGCGCCGTAGGGGGCGCCGCCGTACTGATCGTACTCAGCGACGTACAGCTTCTTGAAGAACTCCGAACCGGCCACGTCCGCCGCGTTCGTCTCCAGGTCGCTGTAGGCCTCCTCCTTGGAGACGTCCAGCAGGCTCAGCTCGATGTTGGCCTTGAAGTTGGTGTTGCGCACCAGGTCGTTGAGCGCGGTCCACTGCGCCTCCACCTCCTGGAACTCCGGCGCGTGCAGCACGGCGTTGAGCTGATCCGACACCAGCGCGTCGATGGTGCCGACGAGCTCCTGCACCGTCTGCTTGTCGAAGCGGCCCTCGTCCGTGTCCATGTTGTGGACCATGGCCGCCAGGCTGGAGACGAAGCGCTCCTCGGGGGTGGCGTCGTCGGGGATGACCAGCAGGTCCGTCTGGTCGGAGGCGTCGCGCGCGGCGGGCACGGAGCCCAGGCGCACGCTGTTGAGGAACAGCGGAAGGTCCAGGGGCACATCGGCCACGGCGGTCGTCGCGGTGGGGGAAGACGCAGGAGGAGTGGGCATGAAGAAAGGCCTCGTTCAGGAAGGTCGTGGGAAGGGGCTTGCGCCCGGCATCACGTCGGCGGCGGCTGCGGGTTCGTCGCGGCCAGCTTCGGCAGGCTCATCGACTTGAACGCGGCCAGCTCCGTCTTCAGCTTCTGGACGGCCTCCGGGTTCTGCGCGAGCTGGCGCACCAGCTGGCGGAACTCCTTGCGGTTGTCCAGGTTGCCCTGCAGCTCCAGCAGCAGCTTGCGCAGCGTGAGCAGCGCGTTGATCTTCGGCACCTGGCGGGCCACGTCCACCGGGCTGAATGACTTCATCGAGTCCAGCTTGAGGCTCACCTGCAGCGGCGCCGGCGCCGAACCATCCACCGGATCCTTCTTGTCCACGCGGTTGGGCACGCTGAAGTTCAGCGTCATCCCCATGTTCTGGATGACCTGGTTCAGGTTCTTGCCATCCAGGTTGCGGATCTCCCGCTGATCCAGGTCCTTCTTGCGGTCAATGGACGTGCCCCGGGAGAAGTCCCCCATCACCAGCAGCCGGAACGGAAGCGCCTTGTCCGCCCGGGTGCCATTCACCTGCGTGCGGTAGGTCAGCGTGATGCGTGATCTGGGAATTTCGTCGGTGATGGCCATGAGTGCCCCCAAGAACGGAACCGCCGTTTGTGAAGGAATTGATAAACCATACCAATACAAAAAATCAATACACCTCCAACGTATAACCTGACACGTTGGGCGCATCCGCACCCGGTGAGACAAGTTGGACTCAACCCAGGGCATCCCCTGCCCCCCAGTGTGAGAAACCGAGCACGGTGGATCATCCAGGCTGACTTGACGTCACCGGCATCAGGCCGGTAGTTTTTTTGAAACACTGTCACCCAGCCCAAGCAAGTTTTTGCCCCGGCGGTCCCCGTGACAGGAAACCCGCGCCCACCGTCCCTGCCATGAACCCAGACACCCTCGCGAGAGTCCTGTGGCAGGAAGGGCAGACCCTGCTGCCCGAACACTTCCGGGCCCAGGAGGAATCCCTCTCCACGGAGGCCCGGCGCTACGCGGGGTTCGCGGGACTGCCGGTGGTGGGCGTGAGCAGCTTGCGTTTCAACGATGTATTGCTCGCCAAGGGCTCGGTGGCGCTGGAGGAGTTGACCGCGGTGTTGCCGGGCGGCCACCTGGTGGAGGTGCCGGGCAACGCGGAGGTGACACCGCTGTCACTCGAGGAGACGGGGCGCACGCGGGTGACGGTGTATCTGCACCTGCTGGGCGTGCTGGAGCCCCGCGAGGACCTGGCGCCCGCGGGCGGTGAAGCCCCCAGCGTGGTGCGCGCGGGACGTCGGCTGTGCCTGTCGCTGGAGCCGGTGGTGGACGACACGGTGAGCAGCCTGTCGCTGGCCGTCTTCACCCGGAACGCGGACGGGCCCTGGCGGCTGTCCGCCACGCACCTGCCGCCGCTCCTGAGCGTGGGGCCCCACCCGTTCCTGGAGCCCCTGTTCGAGCAGCTGGACAGCCTGCTCCAGCAGGCGCAGGGGCAGCTGCGCACGTCGCTGCGCGAGGGCCTGGTGCGGGGCGACCGGCTGGCCAGCGCGCGGCGGGCGCTGTGCGAGGTGCGCAGCCTCCAGGTGCTGCGCCAGGACATGCGCCAGGGCCTGCGGGCGCCGCCATACCCGCTGGTGCAGGCGCTGCGGCGGCTGTACTTCGAGACGTGCTGCTACCTGGAGGCGGAGCCGGACGACGACCTGCCCGCGTACGAGCACGAAGCGCCGGGACCGGGGATCGCGCGGTGGATGGAGCTGCTCACGCGCGGCTTCCGCCCGCAGGCCAGCCCCATGTCCTACCGCGCCTTCGACTTCCAGGACGGCCACTTCAAGCTCACGCCGCTGCCCAGGGAGACGCCGCCGCCGGATGACTTCTACCTGCTGGTGCGCCGGCAGGAGCGGGACCGGCCGCGCTCCATGGAGGGCGTGAAGCTGGCCAGTCCCCTGCGGCTGCCGGCGGTGCGGCGCCAGGCCTTGAAGGGCGTGCCGTACCGGCACGTGGCCTTCCCCTCGTTCCCCCACGCCTTCGACGCGGACATCGACTGGTACCAGCTGACGCCCCAGAGCGAGGAATGGCAGTCCGCGACGCGCGAGGACGGGCTCACCTTCTTCGCCACGCCCGCGCTCGAGGGGGCGCAGGTGCTCCTCTACTGGCGCAGGGCCTGACGGCGGACCGACGGGGGAACGGCGCGCATGCCCAAGCTCATCTGCATCATCGACATGGACAAGGAGAAGGGCCTCATCCTCACCACGGAGGACAAGGACGGGAAGATCCTCCAGACGGTGAAGATGGACGGCGAGGCCATCACCCTGGAGGTGAAGGGTGACAGCGCCACCAGCACCATCGTGCAGAAGCAGGACAGCGTCACGGTGACCTGCAAGTCCTTCGTGCTGAAGGCGGAGACCATCGAGGTGACGTCCACGAAGGCGTCGTCGTGGAAGAGCGACGACACGTTCGCGCTGGAGAGCGCCAAGGCCTTCACGGTCACCACGAAGGACGAGCTGACGCAGAAGGCGGCGAAGGACGCGACCTTCTCCTCGGACAAGGCCGTGTCGCTGAAGGCGGCGCAGAAGTTCACCGTGGAGGGTGACGACATCCAGGTGGAGGCCAAGAGCGGCGCGGTGGCGTTGAAGGCCCCGTCCGTCAAGGCGGAGGGCCAGAAGGACGTCGCCATGGAGGGAGCGCAGGTGACGGTGACCGCAAAGGCGAAGCTGGGGCTCAAGGCGGACGGCGTGGCGGAACTCAAGGGCGGCATGGTGAACGTGGGCTGACGGGGGGCGCGGATGAAGCTCGAGCACTGGCAGGTCGTCTTCACGCAGTACCGGCAGGCCCAGTCCGTGCTGGACGGGTGGCTGCCGCAGTCCGCGCCCGGTTCGGCCGCGGCGGCGGGGCTCCTGGGCCGCGAGGGCCTGCGCAGGCTCCACGACGAGCTCCTGGAGGTCATCGAGCGGCTGCGCGCGGGCCTGGGCGCCCACGCCCGTGATGAAGAGGTGCAGGACGCGCTGAGGCCCTTCACGTACCTGGTGGACGAGCGCGTCCTCCTGCGGCTTTCGGACGCGGAGCAGCCGCTGTGGCCGCTCTTGCAGTACCGCCTCTTCGGCGAGGACGGCGGCGGCGAGGCCTTCTACACGCTGGCGGATCAACGCCTGGACCAGCCGGGCTCGCCCGCGCTGCTCTTCGAGATGCTCCACTTCTGCATCACGGCGGGCTTCGGAGGCCGCTACCTGGGCCATACGGCGAAGCTGCGCGAGTACCAGGAGCGGCTGTCCGCGCGCATCGTCACGCCCCCGCCACCGCCCGCCCCCGCCGCGTCC
>NZ_RAVY01000107.1:0-33551 GCF_003611625.1 Corallococcus sp. CA054B | reverse complement strand
TCGCAGCGGCTGTCGTCGCGGCAGGTGGGCCGGTTCGTCCCGCTGAAGGTGCTGGGGCAGGGGGGCATGGGGGTGGTGTACGCCGCCTATGACCCGGACCTGGACCGCAAGGTGGCGCTGAAGCTCCTGCGGGTGAAGGGCGGCCACGAGGACCTGGAGCAGGGGCGGGCGCGGCTGTTGCGCGAGGCGCAGGCCATGGCGCGCATCTCCCATCCCAACGTCATCCCCGTCTTCGAGGTGGGGCAGTGGGAGCATCAGGTCTACGTGGCGATGGCGCTGGTGGACGGCGGCACGCTGCGCGACTGGACGAAGGCGAAGCCCCGGACGTGGCAGGAGCTGCTGGACAAGTACCTGGCGGCGGGGCAGGGCCTGGAGGCGGCGCACACGGCGGGGCTGGTGCACCGGGACTTCAAGCCGGCCAACGTGCTGGTGGGCAAGGACGGGCGCGTCTACGTCACGGACTTCGGGCTGGCGCGGCCCATGGGCGAGGCGGAGGACGACGACGAGGACGGCGAGCGCACGCGGCCGGTGGGCGACGACTCGCCGTTGAACTCGCAGCTCACGCAGGCGGGCCTGGTGATGGGCACGCCCGCGTACATGTCCCCGGAGCAGTTCCGGGGCGAGCTGCTGGACTCGCGGTCGGATCAATTCAGCTTCTGCGCGGCGCTGTACCGCGCGCTGTACGGCATCCGCCCGTTCGATCCGGACGAGCTGTCGCGGGTGGCGTCCCAGCTGCGGCCCCAGGTCGGAGCGGATGACGGGCCCGGCGTGACGGGCGCCGCGGCGGTGCAGGTGCTGCCGCCGTCGCCCATCGTGGAGCCGCCGCGCGACTCGAAGGTGCCGGCGTGGGTGCGCCGCGCGCTGATGAAGGGGCTGTCGCTGGAGCCTCGCGACCGGTTCCGCTCCATGGCGGAGCTGTTGACGGTGTTGGGTCAGCGGGAGCGGCGGGCCCTGCTCCAGCGCCGCGCGGGAGCGGCGGTGGCGGCCACGGTGGTGCTGGGCGTGGCGGGTGGGGTGGCGTGGTCGCGCTCGCAGGTGTGCGAGGGCGCGCCAGCCCTGGTGGCGGAGCGCTGGGGGGCGGACGCGCGTGAGAAGGTGAAGCAGTCGTTCCTCGCGACGAAGAGCCCGGTGGCGCAGGACATGGCGCGCCGGGTGGGCGAGGTGCTGGACGGCTACGGCGCGGAGTGGGCGAAGCAGCACACGGCGGCGTGCGAGGACACGCGCGTGCGCGAGGTGCAGACGGAGGAGCTGCTGTCCCAGCGCTTCGTGTGCCTGGAGCGGCGGCGCAAGGACCTGGGCGCGCTGGTGGCCACGCTGCAGACGGCGGACGTGGCGCTGGTGGACAAGTCGCTGGACGCGGCCTACGCGCTGCCCTCGCCGGGGGACTGCGCGGACGTGGAGTCGCTGACGGAGCTTCAGCCGCGGCCCGCGGATCCCGCGAAGCGCGCGGAGCTGGAGGAGCTGGAGGGGACGCTGGCGGACGTGAAGGCCCGCGTGGACCTGAGCCGGATGCCCAAGGCGCTGGAGCTGGCGAAGGCCGCGGAGGCGCGCGTCCTGGCCACGGGCTACCTGCCGCTGATGGCGGAGCTGCGGTTCCACCTGGGCTGGGCGCAGGCGGTGCTGGGCGACAAGGCCGCGGGCGGCGCGGTGCTGGAGCAGGCCGTCTACGACGCGGAGGCTGGCAGGGCGGACCGGCTCGCGGTGGCGGTGATGAACAAGCTGCTCTTCGTGGATGGCGAGCAGGAGCAGTTCGCGCTCGCGCAGCGCTGGGGCCGGTTGGGTGAGGCGACGCTCAAGCGCGTGGGCGGCGACCCGGTGCTGGAGAGCGACCTGAAGGTGAACGCGGCCAACCTCGCGCTGATGCAGGACCACCCGGACGACGCGCTGAAGTTGCTGGAGCAGGCGTCGGGGCTCTTGGCGACAGCGCTGCCGGAGGGGCATCCCAAGCGCGCGCGGGTGACGTTCACGCTGGGACGCACGCTGCTGGAGACGGGCAAGAGCGCGCAGGCCGTGACGGTGCTGAAGGACGCGCTCGCCCAGACGGAGAAGGCGATGGGGCCCGTGCACCTGGACACGGCGCGCAGGCATCAGGCGCTGTCCATGGCGCTGCGCGAGCAGCGGGACTTCACCGGGGCGCTGGAGCACGCGCGGGTGTCGGTGTCGCTGCACCGCACGCTGTTGGGGAACCAGAGCGTGAAGCTGGCGGAGGCGCTGGACGAGGAGGGCATGAGCCTGCTCGCGCTCAAGCGCTACGAGGACGCGCTGCGGGACTACGAGGAAGCGCGGAAGGTGAAGGAGGCGAAGCTGGGGCCAGAGGACGAGCTGGTCTACTACTCGCTGGATGGCGTGGGGCAGGCGCAGCTGGGCCTGGGCCGCACGCGCGACGCGATTGCCACGCTGAAGCAGGCGCTGTCCTTCAAGGACGTGCAGGAGGACTCGCTGGGCGAGTCCGGCTTCGCGCTGGCGCAGGCGCTGTGGACGGAGGGCGAGGAGGCGGAGGCGCGCGACGCGGCGTCACAGGCGCTCGCGCGCTTCAGGTCCGCGGGGCGCACCGCGCAGTCGAAGGAGGTCGAGGCGTGGCTCTCCGCCCGGCCCGCCCCGGTGGTGAAGGCGGTGCCCGTGTCCGCCGGGCGCGGTGGCAAGCGCAGGCGGTAGGCCTTCAGCACTCCGGCAGGCCGACGCTGAGGTTCGCGACCTCCAGGACGTTGACCGCGAGGCCGCCGCGCGCGGTCTCCTTGTACTTGTCCTTCATGTCGCGACCGGTGTCGCGCATCGTCTTGATGACCTTGTCCAGGCTGACGAAGTGCTTCCCGTCGCCGGACAGCGCCATGCGCACGGCGTTGATGGCCTTCACGGACGCCATCGCGTTGCGCTCGATGCAGGGCACCTGCACCAGTCCGCCAATCGGGTCGCAGGTGAGCCCCAGGTTGTGCTCCATGGCGATCTCCGCCGCGTTCTCCACCTGCAGCGGCGTGCCGCCCAGCACCTCCGCGAGCCCTCCCGCCGCCATGGAGCATGCGCTGCCCACCTCGCCCTGGCAGCCCACCTCCGCGCCGCTGATGGACGCGTTCTCCTTGTAGAGCGAGCCAATGGCCCCCGCCGTGAGGAGGAAGCGCACCACGCCGTCCGCGTTCGCCCCCGGCACGAAGCGCCAGTAGTAGTGCAGCACCGCCGGGATGATGCCCGCAGCGCCGTTGGTGGGCGCGGTGACGACGCGCCCGCCCGCCGCGTTCTCCTCGTTCACCGCGAGCGCGTACAGGTTCACCCAGTCCAGCACCGTCAATGGATTGGTGAGCCCCGCCTCCGGCCGGCTGATGAGCCGCTGGTACATCGCCGCCGCGCGCCGCTCCACCTTCAACCCGCCGGGCAGGATGCCGGGCGTGGTGCACCCGCGCGTCACGCACGCCTGCATCACCGTCCAGATGCGCAGGAGCCCCGCGCGGATGTCCTCCTCGCTCCGCGACGCCAGCTCGTTGCGCAGCATCACCGTGCTGATGGGCTGCTTCTCCCGCTCGCAGTGCTGGAGCAGCTCCTCCGCGGACTTGAACGGCAGCGGCACCGACGCGCTCTCCGCGCGCAGCGGATCCGCCCCCGCCGCCGCGTTTTCGTCCACCACGAAGCCGCCGCCCACCGAGTAGTAGATGCGGCAGGCCAGCGTCTCCCCGCCCTCGCCGAACGCGGTGAAGCGCATGCCGTTGGGGTGGTAGGGCAGCACCTTGCGCTTGTGCATCACCAGGTGCTCGCCGTCGCGGAAGGGGAGCACCAGCCGCTGGAGCAGCGACACGCGCCCCTCCGCGCGCCAGTGCGCGACGATGGCCGGCACCTTCTCCACGTCCACGTCCTCGGGCGTGTCGCCGCGCAGGCCCAGCAGCACCGCCTTGTCGCTGCCGTGCCCCTTGCCCGTCGCGCCCAGCGAACCGAACAGCTCCACCTTGAGCCGCGTCACGCGCTCCAGGAGCCCCGCGTCCGACAGCCCCACCACGAACGTGCGGGCCGCGCGCATGGGCCCCACCGTGTGCGAGCTGGAGGGTCCAATTCCAATCTTGAAGAGGTCGAAGACGCTGACAGGCATGGCGATTCCCACCATGCCACGTTCAACACGCGCCGCCTGTGACACCCCGCTCACGACGCGCTGCATGCATCCACTTCAAGTCATGCAGCCGGCAAGACAACACGTCCCGCGTGCGCCCGCTCCTCCGGGCGTAGGGGAAGTTGCCACGCCAAGCATGACGCGTGCGGGCTAACCGGCGGCGGGCTGGGGCCCCGTGGCGGGCTGGGGCGGCGAGGCGGGCGCCTTCGGCCGGAAGGCGAGCAGGCGCAGGCCGTTGAAGACGACGAGCAGCGTGCTGCCCTCGTGGAGCACCACGGCCTGGCTGATGCGCGTGAGGCCCAGCACGGCGGCCACCACGAGCACCGCGCTCACGCCCAGCGCGATGACCAGGTTCTGCTTCATCACGGCCGTGGCGCGCTTGGACAGCTCCAGCGCGAAGGGCAGCTTCGCCAGGTCGTCGCTCATCAGCACCACGTCCGCCGTCTCCAGCGCCGCGTCGCTGCCGGCGCCGCCCATGGCCACGCCCACCGCGGCGGCGGCGAGCGCGGGCGCGTCGTTGACGCCGTCGCCCACCATGGCCACCGGGTGCGTGCGGCCCAGCTCCTTCACCGCCGTCACCTTGTCCACGGGCATCAGCGGCGCCTTCGCCTCGTCCAGGCCCACCTGCTGCGCGATGGAGCGGGCCACGAGCGCGTTGTCGCCGGACAGCATCACCGTGCGCTCGATGCCGCCCGCCTTCAGCGCCTGCACCACCTGCCGGGCGCCGCCGCGCAGCGTGTCCGCCACGCCCAGCACGCCCAGGTAGCGGCCCGCGCGGCGCACCACCATCGTCGTCTGGCCCGCCGCCTCCAGCCGCGCCACCTCGGCGGTGACCTCCGCGGGAATCGCCTCGCCCGCGAAGAGGGCCGTGCTGCCCACCTCCACCGCGTCGTCGCCCACCTTCGCGCGGATGCCCTGGCCGTGGATGGCCTCCAGGTCGCGGCCCGCGGGCACGGCGATGCGCGCCTCGGCGGCGCCGTCCACCACCGCCTTGGCCAGCGGGTGCGCGGACAGCGCCTCCACGCCCGCGGCGGTGCCCAAGAGCTCCTCGCGCGTCACGCCCGGCGCGGCCCACGTGGTGAGCAGCCGGGGGCGGCCCACGGTGAGCGTGCCCGTCTTGTCGAAGGCGATGGCGCGGATGCCGCTCAAGAGCTCCAGGTAGATGCCGCCCTTGATGAGCACGCCGCCGCGCGCGGCCGCCGCCACCGCGGAGAGCACGGCGGACGGCGTGGAGATGGCGAGCGCGCACGGCGACGCGGCCACCAGCAGCCCCACCGCGCGCAGCACCGCTTCCTTCATCGGCGTGCCCGTCAGCACCAGCACCACCGGGAACACCACCGCGGACGCCATCACGAGCGGCGCCACCGTGCGCTCCAGGCGCTGGGCGAAGCGCTGCCGCTTGCCCTTCTGCGCCTCCGCCTGCGCCACCATGTCCACCACGCGCGCCAGCACGGACTCCGACGACAGGCGCGTCACCTCCACCTCCAGCGCCGTCTCGCAGTTGATGGTGCCGGAGAACACCTCGTCACCCGGCTTGCGCGCCACCGGCATGGACTCGCCGGTGATGGCCGCCTGGTCCAGGGAGCTCTTGCCTTCGAGGATGACGCCGTCCAGCGGGACGCGGTCGCCCGGGCGCACGACGATGCGCTCACCGCGCTTCACGTCCGCCACCGGCACCTCCACCACCTCCGAGCCCCGGCGCACGCGCGCCACCTCCGGGCGCAGCTGGCCCAGCGCTTCGATGGAGCGGCGCGCCTTCTCCATGGCCCGGTGCTCCAGCGCGTGGCCCGCGCTGAAGAGGAAGAGCAGGAACGCTCCCTCGAACCAGGCGCCGAGCACCGCCGCGCCCAGCGCCGCCACGACCATCATCGTTTCGATGTCGATGCGCAGCTGCGCGATGGACTGCACCGAGCCGCGAATGGCGAAGAAGCCGCCGCTCGCCATGGACAGCGCCCAGAGCACCGTGGCCACCAGCGGCGGCGCCAGCGCGAAGTGCTCCACCACGAAGCCCGCCGCCAGCAGCACGCCGGAGGCGACCACCAGGGGCAGCTCCAGCAGCGGCGCCAGACCGCCGCCGTGCGCGTGGTGCGAACAGGCGTGGCCCGCCATGGGCACTTCCAGCCCGTACCCGAGCGCCTTCACCCGGGCCTCCACGTCCGGCAGCTTCAATTCCTCCTTGTCGTATTCGATGACCAGACGCTCGCTGGCGTACGCGACGCTGGCGGTGAGCACGCCCTTCATCTTGGAGACCGCGTGCTCGATGACCTGGGCCGCGTCCGCGGAGCCCATCCCGCGCACGAACCAGGTGTGATGCAGGTAGCGCGCGGCCACCTGCGCGCCCGTCTTCTTGGCGAGCGTCAGCAGCTTCGACACGCTCACCAGCGACGGCTGGTAGTGGATGCACACCTCCGCGTGGCCCGCGTCGCGGCGCAGGTGCACGTCGGTGATGCCGTGCTGCGACTCCAGGGCCGCCTCCAGCCGCGCGAAGCGGCCCTGGTCGTCCGTCTCTCCCGGCAGCGTGCCCTCCAGGTCCAACTGGAGCGCCGAGCCGCCTCCCTCCGCCGGACGGTGGGCCGGCGGACGGATGACGCGCTGGGAGTGGGCATGGCCGTGGTGGTCATGCCCGTGGTCGTGGCCATGGGAGCAGGAAGGGCCGTGAGCGTGGGGCTCGCCGTGCGCATGCGCGTGGTCATGACCGTGATGGTCGTGGCCGTGGTGATCATGGCCTTCATGGCCATGGTCATGGTTGCACCCCGGGCCGTGGACGTGGCGCTGCACGACGTTGCCGCCTGCCGGCGCCTCCTTGAGGCCCTTGATGTTCAACGAACCGAACCGCGACCCGCTCTTCTTCTGCTCCGACATGGCTTGGCTCTTCCTGTCGCCCTAGTGGCGGTGTCCGCGGCGTGAGTGCGAGGACGCGGCGGCCGGAGGCGGCGCGGCCTGGGGCTTCTCGTCCTCATCCTCGTCGTGGTGGTCCTCGTCCTCGTGCTCCTCGGGGACGGGCTGGTCGAAGCGCTGGCCGGCGACCTCCAGCGTGAAGCGCTTGCACGTCGGGGGAATGTCGAACTCCAGCACCGCGGGCAGGCGGCCCTCGTAGACCTTCAGGACCTGGCCCTGCTCGTCGTAGACGGTGCCGCCGGCGGCGACGGTCATCGTCTCGTCCACCAGCACGGCCACGAGCTCCGCCATCTCCTCCATGCGGTCCGCGTGGCGGTGGCACCAGAGGTGGCCCACGCCCGGATAGGTCGTATGGGAGATCTCCTCCATCTGCTCCTCGTCCACGTGCTCGCCCACGCCCATGAAGACGAAGTTGATGCGCGGCAGGCGTCCGGAGGCGATCTCCTTGGCCACCTGCGTGGCGTAGGCCGTCACGTCATGGGCGTCGTTGATCTGCGAGTCCGTGATGATGACCGCCAGGCCCCGCTTGGCGCCTTCGCCCACCTGCTGCTTGATGTGCGCCACGAAGTCGCGCAGCACCGGCAGCATCACCGTGGCCTTGCCGTAGGACCTGGGCCCGGGGAAGCGGTAGCCCTTGGCCTGCGGGCCCGTGAGGTCGCCCACCATCTCCAGCTGGGTGCCGTCGCCGCAGGCCCAGTAGGTGACGCGCACCTTGCCGTCCCGGTCCTTGTTGGCCAGGTACTCCAGCATCCACTGCATCTGCGGCTCGACCTGGTTCTTCACCGGGGCGAGCTTCGCCAGGATGCCGCGCGGCCCGTACGCGTTCTCCATGCTCGCGGAGCCGTCCATGTAGAGGGCCACGTCCAGGCCCTCCACGGTGGGGTCGTGCAACAGCGTCGCGACGACCTTGTTGCCCATCCGGTGGACGTCGGAGAAGGGGCGGTTGATGACTTCGTGGCCGGCCATCAGTGGTGGTCCTCGTCCTCGTCGTGGTCTTCGTCGGGGAGCGGCTGGGTGTAGCGCTGGCCGTTCACCTCCAGCGTGAAGCTCTTGGCCTCCTCCGGCACGTCGAACTCCAGCACCGCGGGCAGGCGGCCCTCGTACGTCTTCAGCACCTTGCCCTTGTCGTCGTAGATGGTGCCGCCGGCGGCGACCGTCATGGTCTCGTCCACCAGCACGGCGACCAGCTCCGCCACCTGGGTGATCTCCTTCGCGATGCGGTGGCACCAGAGGTGGCCCACGCCCGGGAACTCCGCGTGGGCGATGTGCTCCAGCTGCTCCTCGTCGATGTCGTCGCCCACGCCCACCAGCACGAAGTTGATGCGCGGCAGGCGCCCGGAGGCGATCTTCTTCGCCACCTCCGCGGAGAACTTCTCCACCGCTTCGGCGTCATGGAGGCGGCCGTCGGTGACGATGATGGCGCAGCCGCGCTTGGCGCCCACCTTCACCTGCTCCTCCAGGTACTTCACGTAGTCGCGCAGCGCGGGCTCCAGGTACGTGTAGCCGCCCAGCTGCTTCGCGCCGGGGAACTTGTACTGCTTCACGTCGGTGCCCTTGAGCTCACCCACGGGCTCCACCTGGCGGCCGTTGGTGCCACAGGCCCAGTAGGCCACGCGCAACAGGCCGTTGCGGTCCTTGGTGGCCAGATACTCCAGCATCCACCGGACCTGCGGCTCCACGTCGTTGGAGGCCTCCTTCATGGGGGCGCCGCGCAGCCACTCCAGGAACGTGCGCTGCTGCGCCTTGTAGGCGTACTCCTCGCGCATGCTGCCGGACGCGTCCATGTAGATGGCCATGTCCAGGCCCTCCACCGTGGGGTCGTGCAGCAGCACCGCGCGCACGTGGTCCCCTTCGCGGTGCAGGTCCGAAAACGGCTCGATCGGCTTCTCGTGTCCCATGGTCTGCCTTTCTGGAGGTTGAAAACGCTATCGCCCGGAGTGCGAGCACCGCAAACGAGGGCGGGGTCAGTCGTCGAAGTCGCTCATCCAGTCCGGCTTCTTGCGGGGCGGGGCGGGCGCCTTCTGCTGCTGCCTGGTTGCCGGACGGGCGGGCGCGGCCGGAGCCGGAACCGGAGCGAAGTCCGCCTGCCATGTGGCCGGGGATGAAGGCTTCGCGGGAGGCGGCCGGGGCGCGGGCTTCGGTTGCAGCTGCGTGAGGCGCGGCTTCGCGCCGCCGGGCTTGCCGTGCGCGCCGATGAAGTCCTGCATCCACTCGCTGGAACGCACGGGAGGCGTGGGCAGGCGCGGCGGGATGGACGCGGGCGGCGTGGGCGCGCGAGGCGCCGTGGGGCGCATCACCGGCGTGCCCGGGGACAGCGTGCCCGCGAGCACGTGGGCGCGCAGCGTGCGCTCCGTCTCCGTGGGCCAGCCCGGCAGCAGGGGCAGCACGCGGCGCGCGAGCTCCAGGAACTCGGGAGGAGGCGCTTCCCGGGGCACGCGCACGGCTTCGTCCTGGAGCCAGCCGGCGAGCTTCCCCACCAGCCCGCCCTTCGTGGGGCGCGGCGTGGCGATGTCGCCCTTCACCTCGTAGCCGCGCAGCTCCAGGTCCGCGATGGCCATCGCGCGGCTCGGCACGGGCAGCTCCAGCGACGCGATGGCCTGGGGACCCTGGTTCGCGCGGGCGTCCTCCTGGAGCTGGGTGAGCACCGTGTGCAGCACGCTCGCGACCTGCGCGCCGTTGGCCGCGTGGTGGGCCTGCAACTCCGCGGGCACCGCGGGATAGGTGAGGACGAGCCCGCGCCCCTGCGCCAGCTGATCCGCGCGGTCGCCCGGCAACAGCGCGTGGTAGGCGCGGGGCACGTCGCGGCTCTCCGCGTCCTTCACGTAGTGGAAGGCGTCCTGCGCGCCGTGCGCGAAGCCCGCGAGCACGTCGCCCCGGGTGACGGTGAGCTGCCCGTTCACGCGCGTGACGGCGTTGCCCGGCCACGGGCCCGTGAGCGTGCCGTAGAGATAGACGGGGTCGTTGAAGCCGTCCGTGTTGGAGGGGTGTTCCACCACCTCCGGGGAGAAGAAGAACAGCTCCGCTGCGGCCAGGCGGCGCGGAGGCTTGCCGGAGGCGACTTCATGGTGCGCGAGCTGCGCCTGCACGGACGCGGGCAACCGCGCGCGCTCGCTGCCGGGGATGAGCTGGAGCTGGCCCACGACGTCGGTGCAGACGAACCACTCGGCTTCGCCCAGGTACGCGGGCTCCAGCCGGAAGGCGTCCAGCGCGTGGACGACCTCCGAGGCATCGCACGGCACGGGTTCGACCGGGCTGGCGGCGTGGGGAACGAAGTAGCGGGGTGGGCTCACGGAGGCCGAGACAGGCTGGCGCAAGCCGCTGGGGCAATCAAGTGGTGGGGCGGCTTCCCCGGGTCCGCGGAACGGCGTGGATTCCATCGTTCGTTCCACGCCCCTCAAGGGGATGGGGCGTGGAGCGAAAGGGGAGGCCCAGGCGTCAGGCGGGCTCGATGAAATTGAGCCGGTAGCCGTCGGGGTCCGTGACGACGACTTCGCGGGTGTACCAGGGCTGCACCGTGGGGCCTTCCACGTGCGCGCCCAGCGCCGCCGCCTTCGCGGCCACGGCGTCCACGCCGTCCGAGCCCGCGCGGAAGCCCACGAGCACGCCCATGCCCTTTCGTCCCTCCAGCTTCAGGCTTGAGGGAGGGCTCACGAGGTACACGTCCGACTCGCCGCCCCACTGAAGGCGGAGGATGGGAGGGTCCGACGCGATGCGTTCGAAGCCGAGGCCTTCATAGAAGCTCACGGATGCCTGCGCATCCGTCACCAGCAGCTTCACGAACGACCGCATTGTCTGGGGTTTGTCCATGGGCGCGGCAGTCTGCCCGGAGCAATGGACGGGCGCCACGCACGTGAGGGCCTTCGTCCTCCCCGCGCTGTTCGTGACCAGGCGCGTCTCCCGGGCGATTCGGAAGAAGCCTCTCCTGGGGACAGTGGAGTCCTCGCCAGAGGACACCGCCGACCCTGGCGAAGGCCGAGACTTCTGAGGGGCGCCTGCCCGGCTGCCTGCCTTCCATCCGGGAACTGACCGCACGGTGGGTGGACCGGATACGGCCCGTGGAGGACCCTCGCCTGCCTGGAGGGTGCTCCCTACCTTGGGGGCATGAGGCCTTCACGCAAGGGGCTCCCCGTCTACGTGCCGCCCCGGACGGTGTGGTCGGTCGGTGCCCAGGTGGTGCTGCTCGTGTTGCTGGGGACGGCGATGCGGAGCCTGGGGCCCGTGCTCACGCTGCTGGCGGCGGCGCTGCTGCTGGGGCTGGCGGCGGAGCCCGTCGTCCGCCGGCTGCAGTCGTGGGGCCTGCGCCGGGGGCTGGGCGTGGCGCTCATCGCGCTGACGCTCCTGGGCGTCATTGGCATGCTCATCCTCACGCTGGTGCCGCTGCTCGTGGATCAGCTCCAACATCTGGTGGAAGCGGCGCCGGGCTTCCTCACGGAGCTGACGCAGACCCCCTGGGTGCGCAAGCTGGACGAGCACTTCGGCGTGCTGTCGCGTCCACAGGACGCGTTCAATGTGGAGCCCGGCATCCTGGCCAGGCCGCTCATCACCGTGCTGTCGTCCACGGTGGAGTTGCTGGGCGCGGGCATCACGGTGTTGGCGCTGGCCGTGTTCGGCCTGCTCTTCGGGCACGACCTCTACGCGAGCATCCTGGGCTGGGTGCGCCCGCGCAGCCGTCCCCGCGTGCGCCGCGTGCTGGGCCGGATGCGCGAGGCGGTGGGCAACTACCTCGTCGGCACGCTGCTCATCGTCAGCGTGGGCGGCGCCTTCACGGCGGGCATGTCCCTGGCGCTGGGTGTGCCGTTCTTCCTGCCCCTCGGGCTGGTGGCGATGGTGTTGGGGCTCATCCCGTACATCGGAAGCGTCGTCACCGCGCTGCTGGTGAGCGTCACCACGCTGGCGTCGGTGGGCTCCAAGCGGGCGCTCCTCGCGCTGGCGCTGTTCATGATCTACCAGCAGTTCGAGGCCCACCTGCTCAGCCCCCTGGTGCAGCGGCGCGCCATCAAGATGAATCCGCTGCTCATCTCACTGGTGGCGCTGGTGGGAGGCTCCGTCGCGGGGCTCTTGGGCGTCATCCTCGCGGTGCCGGCGGCGGCGGCGGGGCAGGTGTTGCTCACGGAGGTGCAGCGCGAGCGTCGCAAGGCGTGGAAGCGCGAGCAGCGCCAGGCGGCGGCCCTGCCTTCCGGACTGGGGAACGCGGACGAGGCACTGTTGGCGGGTCCACTCGCGCCGCCGCGAAGTGAAGCGCGGCGTGCACCCCCGGCCGACTCCGGGCATCCTGGGACGCCGCACTGAATCCGTTCCCTTCCCTGAGCCCGCGATGACTTCCGACGAGAGTGTTTCGGCTTCCCTCAAGCGCGCGGCGGCGGAGCGCGCGGTGGACTTCATCCAGCCGGGCATGGTGGTGGGGCTGGGGACGGGCAGTACGGCCGCGTACGCGGTGCGGCGGCTGGGCGCGCTGCTCGCCGCCGGGACGCTGAAGGACGTGGTGGGCATCCCCACGTCGCACGCGACGGAAGCTCTTGCCGCGTCGCTGGGTGTGCCGCTCACCACGCTGGATGTGCATCCAGTGGTGGACCTCACCATCGACGGCGCGGACGAGGTGGCGCCGGACCTGTCGCTCATCAAGGGCGGAGGTGGAGCGCTCCTGCGCGAGAAGGTGGTGGCGCAGGCCAGCCGCCGCGAGATCATCGTGGTGGACGCGGCCAAGCTGTCGCCCCGGCTGGGCACGAAGTGGCCGGTGCCAGTGGAGGTGCTGCCGTTTGGCTGGCGCTCGCAGGCTCTGTTCCTGGAGTCGCTGGGAGCGCGTGTGGTGGTGCGGCTCGCGCTCGACGGGGCGCCGTACCACACGGATCAGGGCAACGTGGTGCTGGACTGTGACTTCGGTCCCATCGGCGAACCGGCGGTACTGGCCGCGAAGCTGGAGTCCCGCGCAGGGGTGATGGCGCACGGCCTGTTCCTGAACCTGACCACCGACCTGCTGGTGGCCGGGTCGGAAGGAATCACCCACCGCGTCCGGGGCGTGTGAGGCGCAGGGCGTCCTCCGCGGTGTCCACGTCCTCCTCGCCGCCGGGCAGCGGCACCTCCACGACGCGCGAAGGGTCCCGGGCGATGAGCCCGCGTGCGCCGCCCGTGGGAGGAAGGGCCTCCAACTCGGGGAAGAGGGCGCGGGAGAAGAGGGCGGGGACGCCTCGGGTGCCTGCGTAGGCGGACGCGACGATGGGCGCGCGCGTGCGTTCGAAGGTGTCGATGAGCGAGCGCAGGTGGGCCGCGTCCACGCGGAGCTGGTCGCACAGCATCAGGATTGCGCCGTCCACGTCCGGGGGAAGCGCCTTGAGGCCCGCGTGCAGAGAGGAGCCCTGACCCAGCACCCAGTCCGGATTGTCCACGCACCGCACGGCGAGCCCGTCCAGCTCCGCGGCGACGTCGTCACGCCGCGCACCGAGCACCACGGTCACCACCGGGCTCGCGGCCAGGGCCCGCTCCGCCGCGCTCCGCACCAGAGACAGGCCTTCGTGGCGCAGGAGCTGCTTGGGCTGTCCCAGCCGCGACGAACCACCCGCGGCGAGCAGCACGATGGCCACGGTCATGCGCGCCTCCGCGCATGCGTCGCGTGCGTCTTGCTGATGAGGTCCCTCACGCCGACTTGCGCTCCGGCGCGGTGGCATCCGCGTGGATGGGCGCCTGCCGCTCGCGCAGCCGTCCTCCGTCGCGTCCGGCCAGCACCGCCTGCACCTCCGCGATGATGGACAGGGCAATCTCGTCCGCGCCCTCCGCGCCCAGGTCCAACCCCATGGGGGCGTGCAGCTTCTCCAACTGCGCGGCGGTGGGCGGGCACGCCAGCTCCCGCAGGATGCGCTCCGTCCTCGCGCGAGGCCCGAGCACTCCCAGGTAGCGCACCGGCAGCAGCACCAGCCGCTCCAGCAGCTCCCGGTCCTGCGGCAGGCTGTGCGTCATCACCAGCACCACGCTGCGCGCGGACAGCGGCACCTTCTCCAGCACCTCGCTCGCCCGCGACGCGACGTGCGCCTGGGCCCCCGGGAACCTGCGGCGCAGCATCTCCACGGGCCGGTCCGCCACCACCGTGAGGTGCCACCCCAGCCCCTGCGCGCGCGACACCACGGGCGCGACGTCGAAGCCGCTGCCGAACACCACCACCTGCGGCGCCGGGTCCACCACCTCCACCAGCACCTCCGCGTCCCCGCACGCGCCGCTCCAGGGCACGCCGCGCACCAACGCCTCCGTCGCCGCCGTGCGCACCGGCTCGAGCAGCGCGCCCGTGAGGTTTCCCTGCGACACGCCGTCCTCGCGCAGCATCAGCCGCGAACCCACCGCGCCCTCGGGGCCCCGGTACACGGTGGCCACCACCGCGCGCAGCGACTGCTTGCGCGCCTGGGCCGCGAAGCCGAGCGCATCACCCGGACCGGGCTCCCAGCGCTCCAGCAGGATGTCCACCACGCCGTTGCACCCGAGCGCGAATGACAGGCCGCCCTCGTCCTCCGCGGCGTCGCCGGTGGTGTCGTAGCGCAGCACGCGCGGCCCCTCCGACGTCCAGAAGAAGGCCTTGCGCACGAGGTCCCCCTCCAGACACCCGCCGCTCACCCCGCCCGCGAGCCAGCCATCCTCGCCCATCAGCATGCGGGCGCCCGGGCGCCGGTACGACGAACCGGACACCGCCACCACCGTCGCCAACACCACCGGACCGGAGGCACGTCCGCATGCCCGCAGCAGGTCATCGAGTTCCTTCATCGCCCACCCATCTAACCATCCGCGCCCCATGCCCGGGCCGATTCCACCGCGGACGGATGTGCACCGTCCGACGTCCAATTCATGCCCGGCGCACGCAGGGCAACCTTCCAGCCGGGCGCCCGCCCCCTGGATGACGCTGGCAGACGAAGCCTGCCGCCACGAACTTGAGCGGAGGACTTCTAGATGGAGGCTCGGTGGAATCCACAGCGCGACGGCATGACGCCCGACATCGCTTCCCCTTTGCTCATGGCACCTCGCGGGCCTGGCGCCCCAGCAAGGGGAGGGCGGCATGAAGATGCCCGAAGTGCTGGAACACCTGCCCGCCGTCGGACACCTGCTCGGGCGCAAGCCGAGCGGGCAGGAGGACGTTTTGCCGAAGCGTGACCCCACCCTGACCCTGCCGGACTTCCAGGCCGTGCCGCTGCCCTCGAGCGAGCGCCGGCTGGGAGACGGCCGCACCTTCATCGTGCACCACCCCTCGCCACGCGCGCCCCGGGGACCGGGCCTCACGGTGATGAGCTACAACATCCTCATGGGCGGCGAGCGCCAGGAGGCGCTGCTGGAGTACTTCACCCAGCTGGAGGCCCAGGACCGCATGCCGGACGTCATCGGCCTGCAGGAGGCGGGCGTGCCCATGTCGGTGCTGCTCGCGTCCCGCTTCGGCTTCCACCTGGCGTACCAGGGCAGCGACGGCGGCGACGGCACCCGGCTGGTGAACGGCAAGGCGTGGCTCAGCCGCCACCCCATCGTGGACGCCGCCCACTTCACCTACGTCCTCACCGACGCCGAGCGCAATGACGCCATCGCGCGCCAGGGCTACGCGGGAGAGCTGGTGGAGGACCGGGGCGTGCTGTGGCTGAAGCTCCAGGTGGAGGGCCGCCCGCTCTACCTCTACAACCTGCACCACGCGCTGGGGGACTCGGCCATCAACGCCCTCAACCTGCGCCAGCTCAACGCGCTCCTGCGCCGCCGCGAAGGCGTCCCCGCCGTCGTGCTGGGCGACTTCAACGCCAACACCGCCATCAAGCGGGGTGGCTCCTGGCTGGTGGCGCACCTGCTGCATCCGAAGCAGGACAACGACACGGACACCATCGAGGAGTTCCGTCAGCGCTACGGCGACGACATGCACAACGTCACGGTGGGCGACCGCGGCGTGGGCAACATCGCGGACCCGCGCCTGCGCCACGAGCTGCACACGCTGGAGCAGGAGCTGCCGGAGACGGTGTGCCACGCCACGACGGTGCGCGTGCGGCTGGCGGACCACTCGCTGACGACGCCCCACCATGCCCGTCAGGAGCTGAGCTCCGGCCAGATTCCCAAGCACAGCCCCGCGTGGTGGCGCCTGCAGGACATCGCGGACTGCGCCACGCTCACCTCGCACCCGGACAGCCACGGCGTGGTGCACGCCACGGGCAAGCGCTTCGACAACTTCTACGCGACGCGCTCGCTGATTCCGGTCCTCTTCGAGGTGGATCGCTCCACCGAGTCCTCGGACCACCAGCCGGTGGTGGCCCACTACCGCTTCGGCGACGGACAGGTGAAGTTCCCGTCGCACCACTGACGGCCGGCCCCCGCTACGCGGCGAGGGCCGCGGAGCGGTGGCGCGCGAAGAGGTCCTTCACGTAGCGGCGCAGCAGGGCCGCGTCGATGTCCGGGCACTGGATGTCCGTGCCCGCCAGCGCGGCGCGGGTGTGGTCCGTGCGCACGCGCGGCGTGCGGTGGTGCAGCTCCAGCACCGTGCGGGTGCCGTGGTAGACCTTCTCCCGCAGGAACGCGACCAGCGGGAAGAGGGCGTTGTCCGGCCCCACCCGTCCCAGCTCGCGCAGCCACACCGCCGGCGCCACGCGGCGCACCGGGTGCCCGTGCGCGCCCAGCATGTCGAAGAGGGCGTTGTGGCTGGGCTCCTGCTCGCGCTCCGGCGCCAGGTTGTACGTGCCGCCCGGGGCCTGGGTGAGCACCAGGTGCGCGGTGGCGCTGGCCACGTAGTCCACCGGCACCGGCAGCCAGTACTTGTCCGGCAGGTCCGGCGACATGCCCAGCTGCGCGTTGCCCACCAGCAGCCGGCACAGCATGTCGTCCGCGTTGCCAATGCCCGTGCGGCTGTGGCCCTGGATGAAGCCCGGCCGGTAGATGCTGACGGGCAGGCCGCTGTCGCGCGCGTCCACGGCGAGCCGCTCCGCGACCCACTTGGCCCGCGTGTAGCCGTTCTCGTAGGACATCAGGTCCAGCGAGCGCTCCAGCGCGAAGTCCTCGTCCACTTCTTCCAGGCCCAGCAGCGTGCCCACCGCGCCGTGAACGCTGAGCGAGGACACGTGGTGCAGGGGCTTCACGCGGCCGTGCGCGCAGAAGGCCAGCACCTGCTGCGTGCCGGCGACGTTGGGCCGCCCCGCGTCCGCATACGGCAGGATGTAGCTGATGCTCGCGGCCGAGTGCACCACCGCGTCGCACTGGAGCGCCAGGGCGTCATGCACGGACGCCTCCAGCCCCAGCCGCGTCCGGGTGATGTCGCCCGCCACCGCCTGGATGCGCCCGTCTCGCCAGGGCAGGTGCACGCCGTACTTGCGAGCGGTGGCGCGAAGCCGCGCGCCGGCTTCCGCGTCGTCGCGCGCCCGCACCAGGCAGTGGATGCGCTCCACGCGGGGCGCCAGCGCGGCCAGCAGGTGGATGCCCAGGAACCCCGTCGCTCCCGTGAGCAGGAGCGTGCGCGGCGGCTGCGTGACGAGCACGGGAGCCGTGAGCCGGGGCAGGGCCGCGGACCGCGCGTCGGTCAGCAGCGTGGCGCGCACGCCTTGAGGGCCCGCTTCGGCCAGGGCCGCGCCGGCCTCGCAGAAGGGCAGGAGCAACTGGGGCGTGGGGTGCGAGTACACGCGGCGCGACGGCAGCGACACGCCGAAGTCCTCCTCCACCTGGGCCAGCACGTGCGCCACGCCCAGCGAGTCACCGCCCGCCTGGAAGAAGTGCGTGTTCGCCGTGACGGTGCCCGGGGCCGCGCGCAGGCCCCGCTCGAAGGCGCGGCACAGCCGGTCGATGGGAGTGGAGGGCGCGGAAGTCGCGGCGCGGGAGTCGGACGCAGTGGCGCCCACCCAGTCCGCCGGAGGCGGCAGCGCTGCCCGGTCCACCTTTCCCAGGTGGGGCATGAGCGGCAGTCGCGGCAGCGCCACGAAGCGGTGCGGCACCATGTAGTCCGGCAGCACGACGCCCAGGTGCGCGCGCAGCGCGTCCAGCGACACCGTGTGGCCCTCCTGCACGCTGTGGTACGCCACCAGCAGGCCCGTCGTCTGGCCCTGCGCGTCCGTGTGCTCGAAGACCGTCACCGCCGCCTGCGCGACGCCCGGGTACGCGTACAGCGCCTGCTCGATGGCCTCCAGCTCGATGCGGAAGCCGCGCAGCTTCACCTGCTGGTCCATCCGGCCCAGGAAGACGAGCGCCCCGTCCTCGCGGCGCACGGCCTCGTCCCCGGTGCGGTACCACCGGGCGCCCCGGGCGTCCGTGGGGAAGCGCTCCCGCGTGCGCTCGGGCTGGTTGCGGTAGCCCTCCGCCACGCCCTCGCCGCCAATCCACACCTCGCCCGTCGCGCCCACCCCGACGTCCTGGCCATCCGCTCCCACCACGCGCAGCTGCACGCCCGGCAGCGCCTGTCCGATGGGCACGGGCGACTCGCCGCCCTTCACCCGGTACGCGGTCGCGCAGACCGTCCCCTCCGTGGGGCCGTAGGCGTTGAAGACGCGGCGGCCGGACGCATGCCACCGCTCCGCGAGCGGCGCCGGGCAGCGCTCGCCCGCCATCACCACGCACGCCACATCCGGCAGCGTGTCCACGTGCGGCCCCAGCTGCCCCAGCACGGACGGCGGCAGGCACAGGTGGGTCACGCGCTGCTGGCGCAGGTACTCCGCCATGCGCCGGCCGGGCAGCAGGTCCTCGCGCGTGCCCTGCACCACGGTGCCACCCGCGAACAGCGTGGGGAACACCTCCCACACGGACGCGTCGAAGTTGATGCTGGCGAACTGGAGGTGCCGCGTGTCCGGCCCCAGGCCCAGCAGCGGCCCCACGCCGTGCACCAGGTTCACGAGCCCCCGGAACGTGCACACCACGCCCTTGGGCTCACCCGTGCTGCCGGAGGTGTAGATGAGGTAGGCGGGCCGGTCCGGCGGCGCGTCGATGACGTCCGAGACGTCGATGTCCTCCGCGCCATCCACCGCCGTCGCATCCGCCTCCAGGAAGGGCAGGGGAGTCCCCAGCCACGTCTCCAGGAGCCCCACGGAGACGCGGTGCATGCGCTGCGTGACGACGCCGCGCAGGCCCGCGTCGCGCAGGATGCGCAGGAGCCGCTCGTCGGGGAGGAAGGGATCCAACGGCACGTAGGCCGCGCCCGCCATCCAGATGCCCAGGATGGCCGGGATGACCTCCGGCCCGGGCACCACCATCAACCCCACGCGGTCTCCCGGCCGCACGTTCCACTCGGCCCTCAGCCGCCGCGCCACCCGGGATGCCCGGCGCAACAGCTCCGGCTGCTTCAGCACCGTGGAGCCGAAGACGATCTCCGCGGTCGGAGGCAGACGCAGCGTGGACGGAAGGGCCATGGTGCATTCCTTGGATGTGGTGACTCGCGCACGGGGGGGCGCGTTTGAAAAGTCTAAAGACTGGCAGCGCTCGCGCAATACGTAGGAACCACGCGGTGATACACGCCGAGTCTTGATGGCGACACACTCGCTCGGGTCATCCGTGCCCCCGTCTCCGTCGGAGGACCCCGCACACTGTGTATGTCATTCCTGTATGGATATATCTTTGGAATGCCGCGGGTGCGTGCCGCCACGTCAGGGTGACGATGTCTGTCTTTTTCCCGTGGGGGTGTGCCGCCGCCGCGCGCGAGTCCCCGGCCGGTGGGTGCAACCTGATTCGTCGGGGTGGGGCCGTACCCCCTGGCGCGCTGGATGATTCAAGGAGGCTGGGCTGTAGTGGAGGACCGGATGCCTTCGCTACGACACGCCTTCCTGCTCAACGCCGTCCGCGAGCTTGGCCGCTCGGTGCCGGACATCGCCCGCTCACGGGCCTCCTGGGACGCGTGCCTGGAGCGGATCCGCGAGGTGTGCATCACGACGCTGGGCATGGAGTACGACACGCTCGCCCGCTTCGACGCGCGCTCCGTCGTCGGGCTCTTCGCCCACCCGGAGCAGGCGCGCATCCTCGCCCGGCTGGTGGATGAGCGGGCCCGCCTGTGCGAAGCCCACGGCCTGTACGCGGACGCGCTGGCGGACAGCGTCTTCGCGGGCCAGCTCCTCATGTGCTCACGCGCCCGCTTCGGGCTGCCCCGGGACGCCCGCGCCGCGGACGTCCTGGAGCGCGAGGCGGGGACTCCCACGCCCCTGCCTCTGCCCGAGGAGTGACGTCAGCCGGCCTTCACCTTCAGGACGATCTTCCCCACGGCCTGGCGCGACTCCAGCTCGCGCAGCGCCTGCGCGCCGTCCTCGAAGGGGAAGACGCGGCCCACCACCGGATTGACGAAGCCCTTCGCCGCGAGCGCCTCCAGGTCCCTGGCGATGTCGCCCGGCAGCTCCGGCGCCTGCATCAGGAAGGCGCCCCACGCCACTCCCACCACGGTGACGTTGCGCAGGAGCAGCCGGTTCACCGCGACGGAGGGAATCTGGCCGCTGGCGAAGCCCACCACCAGCAGCCGCCCCTCCGGCGCCAGCACCTTGAGGCTCTTCTCGAAGACGTCGCCGCCCACGGGGTCCAGCACCACGTCCGCGCCCCGGTCGTCCGTGGCCTCGCGCACGCCGGCCTGGAACTCCTTCAATAGGAGGACGACGTCCGCGCCCGCGCGCTTCGCCACCTCTCTCTTGCGCTCGTCGCTCACCACCGCCAGCACGCGCGCCCCGGCGCCCTTCGCCACCTGCACGGCCGCGGTGCCCACGCCGCCCGCCGCGCCGTGCACCACCACCGTCTCTCCCGGGCGCAGCTGCCCGCGCCGGTGCAGCGCGAAGTGCGCCGTGTGGTAGTTCATCACCACGCCCGCCGCCTGCTCGAAGCTCCACGCCTCCGGGATGGGGAAGGCCAGCTCCGGCGCCACCACGCAGGCCTCCGCGAAGCCGCCCAGGGTGAAGGAGAAGCCCATCACCCGGTCGCCGGGCTTCACCCGCGCCCCCGCCGGCGCGGCGCGCACCACGCCCGCCACCTCCACCCCCGGCACGAAGGGCACCTCCGGCTTCATCTGGTACTGGCCGCGGGTGAGCAGCAGATCCGGGAAGCTCACCCCGGCCGCCACCACACCAATGAGGACCCCGTCCCCGGCCTCCGGCTCCGGGACCTCCACCATCACCAGGCCCTCCGGCCCCTCCAGCCGCTGAAGCTGCAATGCGCGCATGTGTGTGTCGCCTCCTGGGCCCGGGACGCTAGCCCGCCTGCCCCGCCCTCCAGAGCCCCCGGGCTGTCACCGGTGACACGGGACCCACCCGGGTCGGGAATAAATGAGACGGCAATTTCTCCCCGCCGTTCACTCATTGCACGCATCCGCCGACAGGTGCTTCAACCATGAAGTAACCGCCTTTCCGGATTGAAGCACCAACCCCGTTCCCCGCGGGCTGCGTGAGTTCCTCCGTCATTTCAAGCAGTTGCGAGATATCTCGAAGCCTGAGAAACGATGCAAAAGTAGAAATCTCGCCTGTACTTGAAATACGCGCCTCTCTTGTGTCACAGTGCTTTCTAATCTTTCCCCTTAGGAGGATTGCATGTACGAGAAGCGAGTACGCGGCGCCCTGGGTGCCGCAGCCCTGTCCCTGATGGTTGGCGCTTGCACTGACGGCGCTCCCGCTGCGAACACGGAGGACGCCAACATCCAGAAGGCTTCCGCCAACCTGTCGGCGGGCCAGAAGGTCATCGCGGCGGACTCCGACGCGGTCCCCACCTTCCTCACCGGTTCCTTCGGTTCCGTTCCTGCTCCCTCCGCCATCCAGGGCATCGCGGCCCAGCAGCAGCTGGCGCCGGTGCTCGCGAACGTGGCGCCGCTGTTCCGCCTGAACGCGAACGACCTGTTCCTGAAGCGCGCCTACGTCGGCTTCGACGGTGACACCCACTTCCGTTACGGCGTGACCCAGAACGGCATCCTGGTTCAGGACGCCGAGCTGCGCCTGCACGCGCGCAACGGCTCCGTGTTCGCGGTGAACACGAACGCCCGTGGCGACCTGAAGGGCGAGCTGAAGGCCTCCATCGCGTCCGACGCGGCGATCGCGGCGGCCATCGGTGACCGCGGCTCCCCGGAGCGCGCGTCCTCCAACGCGGAGCCCCAGCTGGTCTACCGCCGCTCGGGCAACGAGCTCATCCTGGCGTACGAAGTTCGCGTCCAGGGCGAGCTGAAGGACACCACCCCGGTGGATGACTCCGTGTACGTGAACGCCAAGACGGGCGACGTCTTCGAGCGCGTTCCGCACATCCACTCCGCGAAGAAGCGCGAAGTGTGGGATCTGCAGCACCGCACCACGCCCTCCACGGCCGTCAAGGGCCGCTTCGAGGGTGAGGCCGCCGTCGCCGACCCGGTCATCAACAACAACTACGACCACCTCGGCACCGTCTACGACTGCTACAGCAACCTGTTCGGCCGTGACTCGTACGACAACGCCGGCCACCTGCTGAAGAGCTACGTGCACTACAGCAACAACTACGTCAACGCCTACTGGGACGGCTCCCAGATGGTGTACGGCGATGGCGACGGCGTGAACGCCTCCAACCTGGCGAACTCGCTGGACGTGACGGCGCACGAGCTGACGCACGCGGTGACGGAGTACGAGTCCAACCTCACCTACTCCGGTGAGTCCGGTGGCCTCAACGAGTCCATCTCCGACATCTTCGGCGCGGTCTGCGAGTGGTACGGCAAGGGCAAGGTCATCGACGAGGGCACCTGGATCGTCGGCGACGACGTCTGGACCCCGAGCATCCCGGGTGACGGCCTGCGCTACATGAAGAACCCCACGCAGGACGGGGACTCGCTCGACTACTACCCGGACTACGGCTCGGGCGTGGACGTGCACTACAGCTCGGGTATCTCCAACCTGGCGTTCTACCTGATGTCCCAGGGTGGCACGCACCCGCGCGCCAAGACGACCCAGGTCGTCAACGGCATCGGCTTCGAGAAGGCCGCCAAGGTCTTCTACAAGATCAACGCGGACCTCCTGACCGCGTCCTCCAACTTCGAGGCGGCGAAGACCGCGTCGGAGCAGGCCGCGACGCAGCTGGGCTTCACCGCGGCGGAGATCGCCGATGTCGGCAACGCCTGGAAGGCCGTGGGCGTGGGCGTGCCCGTGCCTCCTCCGGTGACCACGCCGATCGAGAAGGGCGTGCCCGTGACGGGCATCTCCGGCACCTCCGGCAGCAAGGTGTACTACTCGGTGACCATCCCCGAGGGCGCCACGGACGTGACCTTCACCATGTCCGGTGGCACGGGTGACGCGGACCTCTACGTCCGCAAGAACAACGCCCCGACGGACTCCCTGTACGACTGCCGTCCGTACAAGTCCGGCAACGCGGAGACCTGCACCTTCGCCACCTCCGGCGCGAAGGGCATCTGGTACGTGATGATCAAGGGCTTCACGTCCTACACGAACACCAGCCTGTCCGTGACCTGGAAGGGTGGCTTCGAGGACATCGGCAACGAGACCCGCATCGAGGGCCTCTCCGGCGTGCCGGGCTCCACCCGCACCTTCATCATCGACATGCCTGAGTTCAAGAAGGACTCCGGCATCAACACGCTGTCCATCGCGCTGGGCGAGGGCGAGGGCAACGCCGACGTCTACGTGCAGGCCGCTGCCGCTCCGACGTTCACGTCCTACCTGGGCCGTGGCGTGAAGGAGAGCGCGACGGAGAGCGTCATCCTGCGCAACATCCCGGCGGGCAAGTACTACATCACGGTTGTCGGTGTGCCGAGCCTGGTCGACACCGAGGTCGACGGCTACATCAACACCGTGTTCGCGGCCTCCTACAAGGTCAAGTAGTGCCTGAAGGTGTGGGGCGCGGCGAAGGTGCCGCGCTCCGCTCCTGAAACCCCGGGCTCCCGCCTCCTCGCGGGACCCGGGGTTCTTTTTTTGTCCCGCTTCAGCTCGCCGCGGGCGCCGCGGTGGGGACCCGGCGCATGGGCTGGGCGCGGCCGTAGGTGAGCGAGCGCCACAGCCACTCCACCGGGCCGAAGCGGAAGCGCCCGAGCCACCAGTGGCTGAAGGCCACCTGTCCCGCGAACAGGGCCAGGCACAGCAGCAGCGTGAGCGACGGCGGCGTGCGGCCCACGAGTCCCAGGCCCCAGCCGTTGAACACGCAGAGGCTCAGCACGGACTGCATGAGGTAGAGCGTCAGGGCCATGCGGCCCGCGGGCGTGAACACGCCCAGCACCTTGCGCCAGCGCTCCTTCTGGAAGAGCAGCGCGAAGGCCGCCGCGTAGCCCACGCCCAGGAAGAGGATGCCCACGTCCTTCGGGATGCGCATCCACAGCATCCACCCTGGCATGCTCGTCGCGCCCCGGTGCGAGAGGTTGATCGCCAGGACGATGAGCCCCATGACGCCGCCCACCCCCAGGCCCCAGGCGGCCAGCTTCCGCAAGAGCGGACGGTGGCGCTCCACGTCCTGCACGAGTCCCCGGCGCCCGGCCCACAGGCCCAAGAGGAAGCGGCCCAGGATGATGGACAGCAGCAACGGGCGGTTGGGGTTGGGGAGGCTGGCCCAGCCGTAGGCCGCGTTGGCCTGCTGGGTCATCACCACCGAGTCGCTGGACAGGCCGGTGAGGAACGCCGCGCGGCGCTCCGCCTCCTCCTCCCGCGTGGCCTTCTGGGCGCGCTCCGTCGCCGCCGCGCCGTCCAGCATCACCGGGAGCACCCGCTGCCCGATGGAGAAGCCGATGGGCACCACGAACAGGAACAGCGCCGCCCAGACGAGCACCGTCTTTTCGGAGCACTTGCGGAACGGCAGCAGCAGGAAGCCCACCAGCGCGTAGGTGGTGAGGATGTCGCCGAACCAGATGGCGACCATGTGGACCAGCCCGATGCCCAGCAGCATGAGCAGGCGGCGCCGGTACACCGGCACGATGGAGGTGCCCCGCTCTTCGGCGCGCGTCAGCTGCAGCGCGAAGCCCAGGCCGAAGAGGAGGGTGAAGAGGGTGACGAACTTCTGCTCGATGAGCAGCGCGAAGAGCGAATTGACCGTGAGCTCCAGCGGCGACGCGCCCAGCGCCAGGGCCTGCTCCCTGGGCAGGAGCAGCCGACCGTTGAACCAGTTCAGGCTGTTGGAGATGAAGACGCCCAGGAGCGCGAAGCCGCGCAGGGCGTCCAGGGCGTGGACGCGCTGCGCGCTTTCAATGGGACCGGCGGAGGGGGACTCGGACATGCCGGGCACTACACGCTGGCGTCCTTGGCAGCGTCAAATCAGTGCGCCGCGCGCGCCTCGCCGGCAGGGGCCAGGCGCATGGTCTGGACGCGGCCGTAGGTGAGCGAGCGCCACAGCCACTCCACCGGGCCGAAGCGGAAGCGCGCAAGCCACCAGTGGCTGAAGGCCACCTGCGCCGCGAAGACGCCCAGGCACATCAGCACCGTGCGCGACGGCGGCGTGTGACCCACGAGCCCCAGCCCCCAGCCGTCATACAGCCCGATGCTGATCACCGACTGCATGAGGTAGAGCGTCAGGGCCATGCGGCCCGCGGGCGTGAGCACGCCCAGCACCTTCCTCCAGCGCTCCTTCTGGAAGAGCAGCGCGAAGGCCGCCGCGTACCCGCAGCCCATGAAGAGGTAGCCCACCTCCCGCAGGGTGCGCATGCCCACCATCCACCCCGGCGGGCTGAGCTGCCCCAGGGGCCCGCCGCCGGGGACGTCCCGGTACATCAGGTTGAGCACCAGCGACAGGGTGGCGAGAGCGCTGCCCACGGCCAGCCCCCACGCCATCACCCGGACGAGCAGCTTGCGGTGGCGCTCCACGTCCTCCAGCACCCGGTGGCGTCCGGCCCACAGGCCCAGCAGGAAGCGGCCCAGGATGATGCACAGCCAGATGGGGCGGCCCGGGTTGGCCAGGTTCTGCCAGGCGTAGACAGCGTTGGCCTGCTGCGACGCCACCACCGAGTGGCTGGACAGGCCGGTGAGGAACGCCGTGCGGTGCGCGGCCTCCTCGTCGCGCGTGGCCTTGGTGGCTGCCTCCGCGGCCTCCTTGCCGTGCAGGAGCTCCGGGCCGTAGCGCTGCGCGATGGACAGCGTGAGCGGCAGCACGACGAAGAGCACGGCCACCCAGGTGAGCACCGTCCTGTCGGAGCGCTGGCGGAACAGGAGCAGCACGAAGCCCACCAGCGCGTACGTGCTGAGGATGTCCCCCACCCAGATGGCGAACATGTGGACCAGGCCCAGGCCCAGCAGCACGAGCAGCCGGCGCCGGTACACCGGCACGATGGACGTGCCCCGGCCTTCCGCGCGCGTCAGCTGCAGCGCGAAGCCCAGGCCGAAGAGGAGGGAGAAGAGGGTGACGAACTTCTGGTCCACGAAGAAGGCGTAGAGCGAGTTGACCACCGTCTCCAGGGTGGACGCCGTCAGCGCCTTCGCTTGTTCACGCGGCAGCAGTGACCGGCCGCTGAACCAGCTCAGGCTGTTGGAGACGAAGACGCCCAGCAGCGCGAAGCCGCGCAGGGCGTCCAGCAGGTGCACGCGCTCGGAGAGTTCGACGGGGCCGGCGGAGGAGGGCTCGGGCATGGCGCGAAGCTACACGCCCGCACCGGGCCGTGCCTTACGGCGCCGGGGAGGGTTTCTGCGGACCGGGAAGGACTTCGCGCAGGCAGCGCTCCAGGCCGCCCCGGTGGCGCCATTGCATGGGGTAGCCCAGGGAGACCTCCTCGAAGCGCACGCCGTCGCGCCACAGCGTGGCGGGCATGTGCAGGTGCCCCGTCACCACCACCTCCGCGCGGTAGCGCGTGTGCCAGTCCTCGGTGAGGCGCGTGCCGCACCAGATGGAGAAGCGCGGGATGCGCGGCAGCCGCACGTGCTCGTAGCGCAGCGGGTAGTGGTTGATGAGGATGGTGGAGCACTCCGGCGGCAGCCGCTCCAGCCGCGCGCGGGTGCGCTCCACGCGCGCGTGGCACCAGGCCTGACGGGTGGGGTAGGGCTCCGGATGCAGGAGCACTTCGTCCGTGCACATCAGGTCGTCCTCCCAGGCCCACTCCAGCGCCTTGTCCGCGGGCACGGTGTCCGGGCGGAAGGTGTAGTCGTAGCCCAGGAACATGGGGACGATGACGCGGGGCGGGCCCTCGCCGGGCCAGCGCGGATACGGGTCCTCCGGCGTGAGCGCGCCGTAGCGGTGGCACAGGTCCACCATGCGCAGGTAACGCGCCTCGCCCTTCAGCGGAGGCTGTTCGGAGGGCATGGTCCACAGCTCGTGGTTGCCCGGCACCCAGACGACCTGGCGGAAGCGCGCGGTGAGCGTGCGCAGCATCAGCTCCATGTCCGCGAGCGTTTCGCCCACGTCGCCGCCGACGATGAGCCAGTCGTCCGGACGTGGCGCGAGTGCGGCCAGCGCCTCGTGGTTCTCCTTGTGCCGCAGGTGCAGGTCGCTGATGGCGTAGAGCTTCATGGCGTGCGTGGGGAAGGCCCTACCTTAACGCTCCCCGCCGCGCACGCCATGGGAACGCCCGGCCGTCAGCTCGCCGTCAGCTCGCCGTCAGCTCGCCATCAGCTCAACGACGCCAGGAGCGCCAGCACCTGCTGCGGCGGCGCGGCGCGGTCCATCCAGGTGATGCCCTTCTCCCGCAGCCCGCGCGACGGGGGCTGCGTGGTGTGCAGCGCGCAAGCGGCGCGCGGATGCCGGGCGCGCACGCACGTGAGCAGGCACAGCCCGTCACCATCCGGCAGGCCGTAACCGCACACCACCACCGACGGCGCCGCTTCCCCCATCAACCGCTCCGCTTCGCGCACGCCCAGGGCGAAGCGCTTGTCTCCGGGCAGGTGCCTGGAGAGCCGACGCAGCGCCGCCAGCGCACGCGGATCCGCATCCACGAAGAGGAAGCTGGGAAGGGGGGTGGAGGGCTCTCGCATGAAGGCAGTGGGTGGTGCGGACAGGCTTGACGCAAGAGGTTGTGTCGCGAAAAGCCTACCCCGGAAGTTCTTGGAAGCCAACCTCTCAAGTCATATCGACATGGGCGAACCCGGTAGGTTAACGACCCCATGGAAAAGACCCTCGCATCCCGGCTCGGAGGCGCGGCCCGCGTCGCCCGCACCCGTCTGAACCTGACCCAGGCGGACGTGGCGGAGCGCATCGGCATCGCCAGTGAGGTCTACGGGCGCCTGGAGCGCGGCCACATGCTGCCCAGCATCCAGACCTTCCGCCGGTTGTGCGTGGTGCTGTCCATCTCCGCGGACGAGGCGCTGGGGCTCAAGCCGTCGCAGGACGTGAAGTGGGCCGCGGAGCCTCCGTCCGACTACGGCGAGTCCGCGGAGCTGCGCCGTCTCTTGCGCCGCGCGAAGCAGCTGGACCGGGGCTCCATCCGCATCCTCAGCGTGCTGGCCTCGCAGTTCAAACCCCGGAGCTGAAGGCGCTCCGGTGCTCATCCGGCCTTCGCCGCGCCGTCCCATCGCGCGAGCCGCTCCCTCAGTTTCCGGACGGAGGGAAAGCCGTTGAAGAGCACCACCTGCGGGTGATCCTCCAGCACCTGCCGCTCCGCCGCCTCCTTCGCCAGCGCGCGGTCCACGCCCAGGAGCAGCCCCGTGTCGGGACGCGCGCGCAGCTCCGCCAGCCGGCGTGACAGCGGCGCGGCGTGCCACGGGTGGAACAGCTCCAGCGCGACCTCCTGGCCCGTCTTCCGGTGGCGGAAGGTGAGGTCGGGCACGCACAGGCCCGCGGCGCCGGTGTGGCGGGGCAGGGGCGTCAGGTCCAGCTCCCAGGCCGCGTCCTCGAAGCCCTCCGCCAGCGCGGCCACCTCCGGCGGCACGTGACCCAGCGCCGCGGGCAGCGGGGACACCAGCGGATCCTCGTTGGAAAGCTGGAGCGTGGAGCGCTTGCGCGCGTCCTCCAGCACCGCGGACAGCTCCCAGCGCTCCAGGATGGGGACCACGGAGAGGAAGCTCGCGAGCTGCAGGCCGTACTTCTTCTGCAGGGCCAGCATGGCGCCGGGGCCCTCCACCTCCAGGGACCAGTCCTCGCCGTCGCGCCGCACCTCCGCCACCAGCCGGCAGAACTTCAACCAGCGCAGCAGCTTGCGCACGCGCAAAAGCTCCGGCGACCGCGCGCGCAGGGTGAGGCGCCGGGCGTTGAGCAGCGGCCCCTGCGCGAGCGCCAGGTTGTAGCGGTCCAGGAGCCCCTGCGGCGTGAGCGCTTCGCCGTCCCACCCGAGCAGCTTCCGGTTGCCGGGCAGGTCCGAGTAGAGCGCCTCGCGCGTGTCCGTCAGCGGCGCGTCCAGGGCCTCGGTGAGGCGCGCTTCGTAGGCCTCCATCGTGGTGTCCGGCGGAAGGGTCCGCAGCACCTTCGCGCCCACGAGCAGCGTGCGCCAGCGCGCCTCCGTGGCGCCTTCGCCCGCCTCGTCGAAGAGGAGCCGGTCGAGCAGCAGCTTCACCAGCCCGCGCGCGACCTTGGGGCGGCTGAACGCGCCGGCCTTGAGGCTGAAGGACTCCTCCACGTCGTCACGGCTCTGGCCCCGGAGGGTCTCCGCGTCCGCGAGCAGCTCCTTCGCGAGCGCCTGGAGGGACGGGTCGTGCGTCTTCACGAACGACGGCCGCAGGATGCCTTCGCGCACGCGCGAGGCGAGCAGCTCACGCGTCAGCATGCGGAGGCCTCCGGCGACGCGCGACGCGGGTGGGCGCGGGAGGAGCGCTCGGGGTGGCCGTCATGCGCTGGCATCGGGAGGGCCCTCCGGCTCCTGGTAGGCGCGGTGCTGCCTGCGTCTTTCACTGATGCCGCTCTCCGCGGTCTGCGCGGAGCACACCTCGTACAGGAGGGCGCGCTTGCCGGGGCGCTTTCGCAGGATGCGGCCCAGGCGCTGGACGTGTTCGCGCACGCTGCCGCTGCCGCTGAGCACCACGCCCACGCGCGCGTCCGGCACGTCCACGCCTTCGTTGAGCACCCGCGAGGTGAGCAGCACCGGCAGCTCCGCGCTGGCGAACGCGGCGAGCAGCGCCTTGCGCTCCGGCAGCGGCGTGTGGTGCGTGAGCGCGGGCAGGAGCAGCTTGCGCGCCAGCGTGTAGACCGTCTCGTTGTCGTCCGTGAAGACGATGACGCGGTCCTCGCGGTGCTCCAGGAGAATCTTCCAGAGCGCGTCCAGCTTGCCGCTGGAGGTGAGCGCGATGCGGCGCTGCTCCCGGTAGCCCCGGTACGCCGCGCGCCCTTCGTCGCTGCGCTGGCTCTGCGCCAGGAAGCGCGCCCAGCCCTCCGGCGACGCGAGCGGCACGCCCAGCTTCCGCACGAACGTGAGGTACCGGCCTCGCGCCTCGTCGTAGCGGGTCTTCTCGTCGGGCGTGAGCGGCACCTCGATGCGGCGGACTTCATAGGGCGCCAGGTACTGGCCCTGGAGCTCGTCGATGCCGGTGCGGTGCACCAGCGGGCCCAGGAGCTCCTCGCACACGCGCTCGCCGCCGTCCGCGCGCTCCAGCGTCGCGGTGAGCCCCAGCCGGTAGGGCGCGAGCGTCCCCTCCGCGATGAAGCGGTAGCTGGGCGCGGGCAGGTGGTGGCACTCGTCGCAGATGAGCAGGCCGAAGCGGTTGCCCGTGAACTCCATCTGCATCGCCGCGGAGTCGTACGTCGTCACCGTGAGCGTCTGCCGGTCGTTGACGCCGCCGCCCACCATGCCCACCGGGATGGCGAAGTGCTTCGCCAGCACACCCTGCCACTGCGCCATCAAGTCCAACGTGGGCACTACCACCAACGTGGGCCGCTTCACCCACGCGATGGCCAGCACCGCCAGCAGCGTCTTGCCCGCGCCGGTGGGCAGCTCCACCAGCCCCCGGCCTCCCGCGCGCGTCCAGGCGTCCAGCGCGGCGCGCTGATGTGGAAACGGCTCGATGGGCACCGCGAGGGGCAGCTCCGCCGGCTCGAAGCGCTTCGCGCGGTCCTCGTAGTGCAGCCCGCATTCGCGCAGGCGCAGGACGACGTCGCGGTAGTGCAGCGCGGGCGCGCGGAAGACGCCCGTGCGCCCGTCCTTCTGGAAGAGCGCGTGCAGACGCTCGTCGTCGGGCAGCGTCGGGGCCACCAGCGTGCCGCTGTCGTAGTGCAACTCGGTGAGGGGGGAGGGCAGGGGCTCGATGGCGGACGCTCGGGACTCTGGGGGAACCGACGTGGAGGGAGACTCGCGCGGGATGGGAAGTAGCGGGTTGGAAGGCGCGCCGCCACTCTGGCCCGCACGGGCGGAAGAAGCCACGGGCGCGGACGATTGGCTGCCTGGCGGCACGGCGTGCCTTCTGGACGCGGGGCGGATTGCTTTGAGGGGGGGCCGGGCGTTACCTGCTCCACTTATGCCCTGGACCCGCCCCGCCGCTGTTCGCCCTGTACCGCCCGCAGGTTGGAGTTCCGCATCCTTCCAGGCGTCGGCCCGCTGATGCGGGTCCTCATCGTCAGCCCGCATGCGGCGTCCCGCGCGCTGCTCAGCCGCTTCCTGGACGCGGAGCCGGACGTGGTGGTGTCCGCCACGGGCGAGCCCGATGACGCCTTCGCCTCCATCAAGGAGCACAAGCCCGCGCTGGTGGTGGTGGATCTGCGCCGTCCGGACGAGGACCACCCGTTGTTCCTGGGGCTTTTGCGCAAGCGGCACCCGTCGCTGCCGGTCATCTCGCTGGTGCCCGGCCGGCTGCGCATCTTCGACGGCCGCTCCGAGCGCGTGCGCGAAGCCCACGGCGACACCGCGGAGGCGCTGCACCACCTGATGGGCTCGGTGCTCCAGGCCACGCGCGACCTGCTGGCCCAGCACCTGCTGCGGATGTTGCGCCCGCCGGTGGGACGGGCCTGAGCCACCGCGCGACTAGAGGCGCAGCCGGTAGCCCAGGGCCGCGAGCACCGCGCCCGCGTTCACGTCGCCGGTGGTGAGGAAGTCCACCGGAGCGAAGTGGTACTTCGCCTCCAGGAATGCACCGCCTGGACCCAGCGGCAGCTCCACGCCCGCGAGCGCCTGGAAGCCCAGCCCGCCGCCGCTCTCCGACGCGGTGCTGTCGAACGACTCCACCGTGGCGCGGTGCAGGTACAGACCGGGGCCCGCGCCCACATAGGGCGTGAGCGGCCCGAACGCTCGGGGGAAGCGGAACACGGCGGACAGCTGGATGGCCACCTCGCGCTCGGCGAGCGTGTACGGCGACTCGATGGGCTGGCCCAGGTTGTCCAGCTGGGGCCCGCGCAGCGTCCCCGACGTGGAGGGCCGGTAGTAGTTCACCTCCAGCACCAGCGCGAGGCGCCGCTGGAGCAGGGGCGTGAGGTAGCCCACCTCGCCGCCCAGGAAGAGGTCGCCGCCGAGCGACGTGACGGGCTTGATGAAGCCCACCTTGGGCGCGATGAAGAGGGGGCCTCCGTTGTCCTTCTTGGAGGAGGGGGCGGCGGCCAGCGCCGCGGCCGCGAGCAGGGCGAGGGCGTTCATGGGGAGACGGTGAAGCCGGAGGACGCGGGGATGGTTCCGAAGGCACCGCTGGGGTCCGCGACGATGAACCCGTAGGTGCCGGGCACGATGCCGCCGGGACACGAGGGATCCGTGACGGGTCGCGAGTCGAAGCCCGAGCAGTTGGGCACGGTGGCGCGGAGCTGCGACGGGGGGACGAAGTCCACTTCGTACAGCGGGATGTTCACCGTCTGGCTGGGATCCGTCTTCACGGGCGCGACGAGGTACACGTCGTGGGTGCCTTCCGTGAAGGGCTGCGCTGCGCCGGACGCGGTGTTGGTGAGGGTGATGACCGTGTCGGTATTCGCGGGGCCGCTCGCGGGCGACACGGAGAGGTTGCCCAGCCGCGGATAGGTGACGGTGATCGCCAGGGGGCGCGTGACGGAGCAGCCCTCGGGGTTGGTGATTGTGAGCGCGTAGGTGCCCTCCGGCGTCGCGGGAGGCACTTCGGTTTCGATGCGCGTGTCGGAGACGACGGTGAGGGTGAAGAGGGGCTGATCCTCTTCGCCCTGGCGCTGAAGGACGATGAGCGGCAGCGCGTCCGAGCGGAAGCCTCTGCCTTCGATGACGAGGGGGCTGGCGGCGTTGTAGCGGAAGCCCCCGGGCACGGTGAGGCTCGTGATTTCCGGCGGCGGCACGACGCGCAGGGCGTCCTCGAGCTCGGAGGTGCCGCCCAGGGGGTTCGTCACGGAGACGGTATAGGCACCGGGAGGGAGCGTGTTTGACGGCGTGCTGTCGCGGGTGGGCAGGTCCATCCGCATGAGCTCGGTGCGCGCGAAGAAGAGGTGGTCCGCGGGGAGCGTGTAGTTGGCCGGGCCGCTCAGCGAGACCATGGGCAGCTCCACGGACGGCGTATCGGTGAGCGCGTCGCGGGGCACGGGGGTGAAGCGGCTGCCGATGAGCTCCAGGCGCCAACCCGTCGTGCCGCCACCGGCGTTGCAGGCGCGCGCGGGGGTGACGAGCCGCTGCCGTGGATTGATGAGGCCCTCGAGCTTCGGGATGGTGCCTTCGGTCGATTCGGAGCAGGCGACCAGGCTGAGCAGTGCTGCGGCGACCGGAAGGCGCACGGGTTCCTCCTTCATCCCGTCAACAAGGCTGTCACACGTTAGGCCGGGGCCCCGAAGGGTCAGGAGTTTTTTCCGGCTCCGAGCCCACAGACCGGGGCGACCAGCGGGGTGGCGTTGCGCAAGATGCCGATATCACACGGGAATATATCGCGGAGAAGCGGCGGCACGGCGAATGCTTAGGCAC
>NZ_RAVY01000106.1:0-33627 GCF_003611625.1 Corallococcus sp. CA054B | reverse complement strand
CCGTCAATGCGGCTCCGTCCGGCGCGAAGTGGGGACCTGTCGCGACGGGGCAATCGTTGGCGCTGGGCCTGGGCGGAGAGGACGTTCGACGGGCGCGCCTGTGCGGACGGGGGCGGTTGGCGGAGCGGGTGTCGTGCGGGGCCGGCTGGAATGCCGCGACCTGTGAATGCGTGGTCGGTGATGTGCGGTGCGCTCGCTGAAGCGCAGCCGTGCTCCAACTTCTGGAGGGACGCGGATGGAACTGGGACTCGCCAACAAGGTCGCGCTCGTCGCTGGTGGCTCCAGCGGGCTGGGGCTCGCCGTCGCGGAGGAACTGGCGAAGGAGGGCGCGCATGTCGCCATTGGCGCTCGGGATACGGACCGGCTGGCCCAAGCGGAGGCTCGGCTCAAGTCCGTGGCCCGGGGCGGCCGGGTGCTGGCGACCCGCGTGGACGTGAAGGACGACGCGGACGTGCGCCGCTGGGTGGATGACGTGGTGGCGAAGCTGGGCTCGCTGCACGTCGTCGTCACCAACAGCGGCGGTCCTCCTCCCGGTCCGGCCTCCACCTTCGGCGTGGACGCGTACCGGAGCGCGGCGGACGCGGTGCTGCTGCCGCCCATCTCCCTGGCGCTCGCGGCGCTGCCTCACCTGAAGAAGGCCGGATGGGGACGCCTGCTGTTCATCACCTCGGAGACGGTGCACCGTCCGGTGGCCCGCTTCGCGCTGTCCGGCTTCGCTCGCATGGGCATCGTCGGCTTCTCCGCCGCGCTGGTGCAGGAGCTGGGCGACGCCGGCATCACCGTCAACGTGCTGGCTCCGGGCTACATGCGCACGCCTCCGGTGGAGCGCACCGCTGGCAACGCGGGTGACGTGGAGGCAGGCCTTCGCGCCATGGGCGCTCACATCCCGCTCAAGCGTGTGGGGCTCCCGGAGGAGTTCGCCGCCGCGGCGGTGTTTCTTGCCAGCGAGCGCGCTTCCTTCATCACCGGCACCGTGCAGCTCGTGGACGGTGGCGCGAGCGTCATCGGATGAGCGCCGCCCCCACCGCTCCGTCCCGCCGTCCCGTCGTCGTGAAGATTGGCGGCGCGGCGGGCGTGGACCTGGAGAACGTCTGCTCGGACGTCGTGGAACTCGTCCGCCAGGGCGAGCGCGTCGTCGTCGTCAATGGCGGTTCGGAAGCGGGGGAGCGGCTCCTGGGCTCGCTGGGCCTGGCGCGCCCGGAGGCCACCACCGCGAACGGCAACGTCGTGCGCCTCACCTACGCGCCCACGCTTCGCGCGCTCACCATGGCGTGGGTGGGCGAGGTCAACAAGGCCGTGGTGCTGGCGCTGCTCGCCAAGGGCGTCACCGCGCTGGGGCTGTGCGGCGCGGACGGCCGCGTGCTCACCGCGCGCCGCAGGCCGCCGCTCAAGTTGCAGGACGCCGAGGGACGGATGCGCATCGACCGCGAGCATCTGGCCGGAGAGGTCTCCTCGGTGAACGCGTCGCTCCTGGGCACGCTGCTGGAGGGCGGCTACGTGCCCGTCGTGTGTCCTCCCGCGGTGACGGAGGACGGCGTGCTCGTGAACGTGGACGCGGACCATGTGGCGTCGTCCATCGCGGCGGCGCTGGGCGCGAAGGCCCTGGTCATCCTCTCCAACGTGCCGGGGCTGCTCGCGGATCCGAAGGACCCCGCCTCGCTGGTTCGCTCCAGCGACGACGTGGAGGGCTGCATGCCGCTGGCGGGCGGACGCATGCGCTACAAGCTGGAGGCCGTGCGCCGCGCGCTGCAGGGCGGCGTCCCGACCGCGTACGTGAGCGCGTCGCGCGTGGCACGGCCGGTGTTCTGCGCGCTGGAGGAGGCGGGCGGCACGAAGTTCACCCTTCGCGATGGAGGCAGGGCGGATGCGGGCGCGTGAGCCGGGCGTCGACTTGTTGCGGTGGATGGTGGAGCAGTACAGCCCCAGCCACCAGGAAGCCTCCTTCGCCGGAGCACTGGTGGAGCGGCTGGGCGCTCGCGGCTGGCGGGCCCACACCGACGCCGTGGGCAACGCCGTCGCCCGCTACGGCGACGGGGACACCGTCATCGCGTTCCTGGGCCACATCGACACCGTGCCCGGAGAAGTGCCCGTGCGGCTGGAGGGACAGAAGCTCTACGGCCGGGGCGCGGTGGACGCCAAGGGCCCGCTGTGCGCGTTCATCGAAGCCGTGGAGCTGCTGGACGACGCGGAGCGCGCCGGCAAGCAGTTCCTGCTCCTGGGCTGCGTGGAGGAGGAGGTCGCCATCACTCGCGGCGCCCTGCACGTGCGCGACCAGTACGCCCCGGACTTCGTCATCAACGGCGAGCCCAGCGGCGCGCACGCGGTGACCATTGGCTACAAGGGACTGCTGCGCCTGGACCTGGAGCACCGCGCCAGCCGCCGCCACACCGCGAGCCGCGACTACCGCGCCGCCGCGGAACACGTCATCGACGCGTGGAACGCGCTCAAGCGCCTGTGTGACGACTGGAACCGCGAGCGCCCGTCCCTCTTCGAGCAGAACCTGCCCTCCCTCAACGCCTTCCACACCGGCGCCACGGAGACGGAGGAGTGGGCCACGGCAGCGGTGAGCATCCGCACCGGCCCGTCCACGGACACCGACGCGCTGCTCGCGGCGCTGGCCACCGTGCCCACCGTGACGGTGCGCACCGTGGCTCGGAAGAACGCCGTGTCCACCAACGGCAACGACGCGCTCTCCCGCGTCTTCAAGCAGGCCATCCGCGAGCGCGGCGTGAAGCCCACGCTGCGCCTGAAGACGGGCACGTCCGACTGGAACACCGTGGCCTCCGCGTGGGCCGTGCCCACCGTGGCGTACGGCCCCGGCGACGCCGCGCTGGACCACACGCCCCACGAGCACATCGACCTGCCGGAGTACGAGGAGGGCGTCGCGGTGCTCGCGCGCGTGCTGGCGCTCCTGCCGGCGAAGGGGACCGCGGGAGGCTGAACGCTCAGGTGCCCAGCGCGGCAAGTCCCCGTGCGCGCAGGGTCCGCATCCCCACCACGATGCCGAAGAAGAGCAGCGCACAGCCCGCGGTGATGGGCCGCACACCCACGCGGTCCGACAGCGCGCCCTGTCCCCAGACGCCCAGGATGTAGCCCGCGTTCACCAGGAGCAGGAACAGGCTGCTCACGCGCGCCTGCAGCTCCGGCGGCGTGCGCGCCTGGCACACCGTCTTCAGGCCCGTGAAGGCGACCAGGTACACGGCCCCCAGGATGAACAGCGTCACCAGGGCCACCGGCAGCGAGGGGGAGAGCCAGTACGCGGCGGAGCACAGCCCCACGAGCAGCAGCGACGCCTCCAGGAAGACCCGCCGCCCCATCCTCGCGACGAGGGCGCCGGAGCCGAACGCCGCGATGACCGCGCCCGTCCCCTGCGCGGTGAGCAGCATGGACGTGGTGGTCGCGTCCCCGCCCAGCACCTTCAGCGCGAACACCGGCACCAGGCCCACGAAGGGAGAGATGAGCAGACCCACCAGCGCCCCGGAGCCCAACGCGAGCGCGATGCCTGGATCCGTCCACGCCAGACGCACGCCCCGCATGATGCCGGCCCACAGCGCCTCCGCCTTGGGCGGCAGGGGGCTCGCCGCGCCGCGCATCCCCGCGAGCGCCAGCAGCACGGCGAGGAAGGACAGCGTGTTGACGAACAGCGCCCCGGCGATGCCCACCTGCGTCAGCACGAGCGCGGCCAGCACGGGCCCGATGATGCGGCCCAGGTTGAACTGCGCCGAGTCCAGGCTGAGCGCGTTGTGCAGGTCCTCCGGGGGCACCACGGCCACGGTGAGCGCCGTGGCGCAGGGGATGATCAGCGTGCTGAACGCGCCGTTGAGCAGCGAGAGGACCGCCACCCACGGCACCGACAGGTTGCCCGTCGCGGCCAGCACCGTGAGCAACGCGGCCAGCAGCGCCTGCACGCACACGCACACGGCCATGAAGGTGCGCCGGTCGAAGCGGTCCGCGAGCGCGCCACCCAGGGGCGCGAGCACCAGCGAGGGCAGGTGCGTCAGCGCGGCGACACCGCCCGTCCATGCGGCCTGTCCCGTCACCTGCGTGACGTAGACCCCCAGGGCCACGGACTCCATCCACGTGCCGATGTTCGACACGAGCGTACCCAGCCAGAGAAGGGTGAAGTCGCGATGGGTCAGGGCCCGGGCGGAGCCCGAACGGGAGAACAGGGAGGTGGCCACGGAGATGCTCGTTCTACAGCGCGTCCCTGACGCATGCTCGGTAAGCGCACGCCTACACGGTGGTTGACTCCCTGCCTGCCTTGGGAGACGGGGAAAGCCATGACGCGGCACAAGGTTCTCGTGGTTCCCCGGGAGATTGCCGGCGAGCGGCTCGACCGGTTCCTGACGAAGCACGTCCCGGGCCTTACGCCGGAGCGGGCCCGGGCGATGCTGGACGCAGGGCGCGTGCGCATCCGGGGCAAGAAGGCGCAGGCCACGCGCAAGCTGTGGGGCGGCGAGGAGCTCACCCTGGAGACGCCGGAGCCCCGGCCGTCGCCGCATGCCTCAGCGGAGGGCCCGGAGCTGCCGGTGCTGTACGACGACGCGGCGCTGGTCATCGTGGCGAAGCCGCCGGGGCTGGTGGTGGAGCCGGAGGGGCGGGCGGCGTCGGTGGTGGGGCTGCTCGCGGCGCGGTGCCCGCCGTTCGACGTGGAGGGCGTGGCCCAGCCGGGCGTGGTGCACCGGTTGGACCGGGAGACGAGCGGATGTCTGGCATTGGCCCGGACGGATGACGCGGTGGCGGCGCTCCTGAAGGCGTTCCAGGAGAAGCGCGTGGACAAGCGCTACCAGACGCTGGTGCTGGGGCGTCCGCCGGACACGGGGCACCTGGAAGGACCGTACGCGAGGGACCCGAAGGATCCGCGCCGCTTCACGACCCGCGTGCCCTCCGCGCGGCGGGCGGCGCTGACGTTCACGGTGCGCGAGCGCTTCCGGGAGGGGGCGCTCCTGGACATCGACCTGGACACCGGACGCACGCATCAGATCCGCGTGCAGCTGTCGGAGGCCGGCTTCCCGGTGCTGGGGGATTCGCTCTACGGCACGGAGGAGGCGCGCAAGCACGCGGCGGCGCTCGCGGTGGGGCGTCAGGCCCTGCACGCGTGGCGGCTGGAGGTGCCGTCCTCCGCCACGGGCCAGCTCGTCCAGGTGGAGTCGCCGCTGCCGGAGGACTTCCTGCGGGGGCTCACGGTGCTGCGCGGAGGCGCGTGATACAGCTTGGGCGTTGGGGACCTGATGTTTCAGGGCAGCACGAAGAGGGGAACATGCAAGCGCGGAGGATGTCGTGGGGAAGTCTGTCGTTGGTGGTGGCCCTGCTGGTCTCGGGCTGTGGTTCCTCCACGAGCCCGTCGGGCCCCGTGCCGGATGCCGGCACGCAGGTGGATGCCGGGACGGATGCGGGCACCTCGGACGACGCGGGCGTCGCGGACGCGGGAACGGTGGACAGCGGCGTGCCGGAAGGCGCGCCCTGCGAGAAGACCCAGGGCGTGTGCGCGGGGGCGAAGCGGGCGTGGGTGGACGGTGCCCATGAGCCCGTGTGCACGGCGCGCTCCTACGGCGCGGACTACGAGGCGTCGGAGCTGCGCTGCGACGGTCTGGACAACGACTGCGACGGCGTGATGGATCCGACGACGTGGGCGGATGTCGCGCCGATGCAGTGGGCTCCTGATACCCGATGGGCGGACAGCCTGCCCGTGCAAGGGGGCTTCCTGTTCGTCTCCTCCAACGGCCTGTCGGCCATCGAGTTCCTCCGGCTCGATGCCTCCCTGACCCTGAAGGGCTCGGCGGCCCTGCCGCTGTCGCCCGCGCCCATTCGCGTGACGAGGACCCAGCTGCTGCGGACCTCTCGCGGGCCGGCGCTCTTCTCCATCGTCGTGTACTCAGAGCCGAGCTACTTCGTCCGGGGAAGCCTCACGCAGCTCGATGAGCTGGGCGCGCCCAGCGGCGAGGGCGTCGTCCTCTTCGAAGGGCCCTACACCTGGGCGAATGGGCACGTGGCCCCCTCCCTGGATGGAGAGCGGCTCGCGGTGACCTGGACGTGGGAGCTGGCCGGTGCCCGCGAGGTGCAGGGCATGACCGTGGATCCCGCGGGCCAGGTCCTGGCGGCTCCCCGCGTGCTGCACCGGTCGGACTCGCTGGACCTCTCCGCGGCGGAGGTGCTGGGCCTGGGGGATGGCGGGTTCCTGGTGAAGGCGAATGAGAACAAGGCGGGCTCGTTCGATGACACGCGCGTCTGGCTGCAGCGTTACGACCGCGAGCTCCTGCCCGTGGGCGACGAGCGCATCCTCACCGTGAAGTACGCGGCCGCTCCCAGCCTGATGCTGACGGCTCCCTCGGAAGAGGGCGGCGCGGGCGAGCCGACGTTGCTCTACCGGGACCCGCATGGACCCACTCCCCAGTTCCTTCAGGTGCGGTCCCTCTTCAACGAGGGCATGGCGGAGAGCCTGACCTCGACGAGCGGGGGCCAGACCGCCCTGTTCGGCGCGACGATGACCTCGCGGGGGCTCCAGCTGGCGTGGCTCTCCATGCCCACGGTTCCCAACCCCGGCGGGGATGGCGCCTTCGGTTTCGAAGGGCGGCTCTGGGGGCGGAGCCCGACCGGCGTCGTGAAGGATTGGACTCCCGGCGCCGCGTCCATTCCCATGAACGGCACCGCGTCATGGGTGCGGCTGCATGAGCTGGCGGGGCATCAGCTGGGGGCGCTCACGATGACCGCCACGGACACCCCCCGGAGCTACACCCTGCGTTCGCTGCGCTACTGCGCGCCCTGACTCCGCAGGCCCGGCGCCAGGTGCTTCTTCCCCGAGGAGTCTCCCGACCTCCTCGTGGAAGAAGCGCGCCGGTTGTGGGGTGTGGAAGCGCTGAGGGCGGCTACTCGCGGCGGCCGGTGTCGTCCTCTGCGTCGGGCTCGGGCGGCTCCAGACGGGCCTGCCGCTCACTGGCCTCCCAGGAGGCCTCGGCGTCACCGGCGTGCACGCGAGCGGCGGCATCGTCGTCCTGGTCGCCGGTCCACGTGGTGTGGCCTCCCGCGAAGCCCTCCAGGGGGCGAGCGCCGCGATGCGACTCCACCTCCAGGTCCTTCTGCTCCTGCTCGCGCAGCCGCTCGCGCTCCTGCTCCCGCTCGTGCTCATGCTGCTGTTCAAGAATCCTGTCCGCCATATCGCATCACCTCCTGCCCCAAGGTGGGGTGCGCCCGCGCGGGACGGCAGGGGGAGGCGGGCGTTCGTGCACGGCCGCATGCCTGGCGTGCGGTCGGCTACGCTCCAGCAGCCCGTGGGGCCCGGGCATCACCAGGAGCGCGGCGCATGAACCCGGGAGTCTCCATCGTCGCCGATGACACGCGGAGCTGGGGACTGGAGACCCCTGGCCCCGGCCTGCTGCTGCATGTCCCCGCCGCGGGCCGCTGGGCGCGGAGGCCCGCCATGCACCTGGATGCGGCGCCCGGCTACCGCATCCGGTTGCGCGGCGTGGGGCAGACGCTGCTCTGGGCCCGCATTGATTCCTACTGGGACCGCGCCGTCTTCCTCCGGGGAACGGCCCTGTTCCCCCAGGTCCTGCCGCCCCTGTCCGCGCCCGAGGTCCGGGCCGTGGAGGCCGCGTCCGGCACCGAGGCCTGGTGGGAAGCCTGGGACTGGCGGATGGCGCGTGCGCTCGTGGAGGCCCCGCTGCCGGTGCTCCACTCCGGGTCCTGGTGTCTGCGTCCCGTGCGCGCCATCGCCGCGGAGAAGGCGGAGCGGCATCCGGTCTCCCCCATGGAATGGGGCTTCGGTCAGCCGCCCATGCCGCCGCACTCGCTGTCCGCCGTGACGCGGTTCCTCACCGCCTGGCAGGAGGACTGGTGGAACGCGCGGACCGAACATACGCCGGGGGTGGTGCTCGGACTGCGCGTGCCCTCCTCACCCGAGGATGGACGCGTGAAGAGCTGGCGCAAGCGAGCACGAGACGGGACGTTGCCGCCCGTGCTGCTGCTCTACGTGGACATCCTGGCGAAGTGGCTGGTGCTGGATGGCCATGACCGCCTGCACGCGGCGCTGCTCGAAGGCGTGGAGCCTCCGCTGCTGGGGTTGTGGCCCTTCGTTACCGCGCCGCGGCCGGCGAGCGCCGTCCGCGAGGAGGGCGCCCTGTTCAGCGCGGAGTTCCAGCTGCGGTCCGGGGCGACGCCGGAGACCGTCGACCGCGTCAACCGCATGCTGGTGCTCAACTTCACTCCCAATCCCAGGGGAACCGTCTCGCGCGCCTGGCCCATCCCGGGAGGACGGGAGACCTGGCGTGAGGATGTCTCCGCCCGGCGCCGCAGGGGCTGGCTCCCGCCTCTGGAGGACAACGCCTTGGACTGGCTCACGTAGACTGCCCGGCATGCTTCTTCAGCACTTCGAACGCACGACCACCGACCGGCTGCTGCTCCGCGCCATTCGCGAAGACGACCTGGACGCGATCTTCGCCCTCCACTCGGATCCGACGACGAACCAGTTCAGCCGCCGGGGTTACATGGAGACGCTGGACGACGCGCGGCGGGTCATGGGCCTCTGGCTGGAGGACTGGGCGCGCGAAGGCGTGGGGTACTGGCTGGTGGAGCGGCTGGAAGCACCCGGCGTCGTCGTGGGCCTGGGCGGCCTGCGCCACAAGGAGCTGGAGGGCCAGCGCGTGCTCAACCTCGCCTACCGCTTCACGCCCGAGACCTGGGGCTCCGGGTACGCCACGGAGGTGTCCCGCGTGGCGCTGGCGCTGGCGGCGCGGCACCTGCCGCAGGTCCCCCTGGTGGCCATCATCCACCCGGAGAACGCCGCGTCCATCCGCGTGGCGGAGCGGCTCGGGATGCGCCTGGGCCGCCACATCATGGAGGACGGCATCCAGAACCGCGTGTATGTGATTGGCTGAAGTCCGCGTCAGCGCGGGTCGAACGAAGCACAGACGCGCACGCCAATGCGCACGTCCCGCGCGGTCGCGTCACCGGGGGACAGGTCGGCGCTCGCAGCGACGAACGAGTCGTAATACCAGGAGCCTCCCCGGAGCACGACGCTGCCGAACTCCGGCGTCACGGAGCGCGTGAGCTCGTACGCGTTGCCCGCCATGTCCCGCAGGCCGAACGGGCTCACCGACGCGGGATGCGTGCCCACCGCGTCTGGCCCGAAGGCCAGCGGCCGCCGGTCATACGTCGCGTCGATGTTGGCGTCGTCGGGCTGGAGCTGGTCGCCGTGGGGATAGCGGCGGCCGTCCGCGCCCCGGGCCGCGTACTCCCATTCGTGCTGGCCGCACAGGCGCGCTCCCGGCAGCCGCTTCGTCCGGTGGAGCCAGTAGAAGTAGCCCTCCAGGTCCTGCGCGGAGACGCCGGACAAAGGCAGCCGCTTCCAGTCCACGCTCGCGTGCCGCGTGCGCTCCGCGTAGAGCAGGGGCTCGCCTTCCTTCGCGGTGCGGAACTCCTCGCGGGTGCGATGGAAGGTGAAGACCCAGCCCGTGCCCTGCCGCCACCGCAGCGTGATGGTGCCTCCGTCGCCGAAGTGCGGCTGTGCGAGGATCCTCCTCGCGGGCGCGTCCGGTGGCAGGTCCTCCAGGTAGGTCAGCCAGTCTCCGAACGTCACCTCGTCGCGGCCCACCAGATAGCCGCCGGTGAGGCAGTAGCGATGCATGGGCGGGCTGAAGGTGAAGCGGCGCACCACCTCCGGCTCCGCGCTGCCCAGGAGGAAGCAGCCCGGCGGGATGTAGACGTAGCCTTCGGGCACCTGGGTGGGGAGCGTGAGGCGCAACGCTTCACGGGCGCCGTGCGTGAGGAACACCGGGACGTCCAGGGGCACCCGTCCCGGCTGCGTGACGTGGAGCAGGTAGGAGCCTTCCGGGAGGACGAAGCGCGAGCTTCCGGTGGCCGGCACGGCTTCGCGGCGGAACGGCCCGTCGCTCCGCAGGACGCGCGTGATGGACACGCGGGCTCCTGGCGGCGTGCTTTCGAACACCAGCTCCGCGGGCTCGTGGAACCGCCGCAGGGAGGCCCCGCCCTCCTTCGCTGAGTCCACCTCCTGCTCCAGGCGCTGGAGCCACGCGTCGCGCTCGTGGCGCTGGTGGAACGCTTCCGCGAGGAGGACGCGCTCGGACAGGACCTCCGCGATGAGCCGGCGCGTGTCGGGATGGTGGCGGTCGCGATCCAGGCCGCGCTCCAGGCTCCGGCTGGCGCGGGTGAAGGCCGCTTCCGCCTTGTCACGCAGGGCGAGCGTCTCCGTCCAGCGCTTCTCCGCGGCGCTGCGCAGCCCCGTGGCATCCGTCGCGGTCTCCGGGCCCAGCGAGGAGGGCGGCCGGCCATCGAACATCGCCAGCGACTCCTCCCGGCTCGCGAGCGCCCTCGCGGCGAGGGTGCGCCCCGAGGCCAGCGCCTCCTTCGCGGTGCCCAGCTCCGCGGCGATGAAGCGCGAGTCCTCCAGGTACGCCTGGAGTCGGAGCCCGCCATACGACGCGAGGACGGCGAGCGCGAGCACGAGCGCGGTGAGCCCCCGTCCCCAACGCGCGCGGCGCACGGCCCGGTGGGATGCCCGGAGGAAGGCCTGCTCCCGGCTGCCCAGGGTGGCGGGCTCCAGCCCCCGCACTTCATCCAGCTGGCGCTGACCCCAGAGGGCCTCGCTGGCGCGGCGCAGGCGGTCCCACTCCGCGCTGGCCGCCTCCACGCGCTTGCGCAGCACGCGGTGCCCGATGTCGTCGTCCAGCCAGTCGCGCAGCGTGCCCCAGCTGGAGATGAGCGACTCGTGGGCGATCTCCCAGCGCGGCAGGCCGCTCACCGTGCGCGTGTGCAGCAGCCGGCCTTCCACGAGCACACGCAGCGCCGCGCGGGACACTTCATCCGAGGCGTCCGCGAGGTCCTCCGCGCCACGCTCGATGCGCGTGCCCTCCGCCGTCACCAGCTGGAGCAACAGCCGCCGCGCCGCCGCATGTTCCGCGGGGCTCATGCGCGCGAGCACGCCGTCCGCATGCCGGGACAGCGCTCCGGCCACGCCGCCCATCGCCTCCAGCGCCGAGCGCGTGATGCGGCCCCGGGCGGCGTCGCGGCGCTCCCACAGCTCCGCGAGCGCGAACTGGAGCAGCGGGAGGCTGCCCACGCCATGCGCCGTGGAATCGACGAGCGTCCGCACCAGCTCCGGCGACTCGAAGGCCACGCCCCGCGCGCGGGCCGGGCCGATGATGGCCTCGCGCACGCCCTCGGGCGACAGGGGCCGGAGGATGTAGAGCGCCCGCTCCGCCTCCTCTCCCAGGCCCGGGAGCGCGCACAGGCGCGTGAGGAAGTCGCCGCGCACCGCCAGCAGCACGTGCACGCCCGGTGACGGCAGGGCCAGCTCTCCCAGGAGGCGGGCGAAGTGCGCGGCCTGTCCGGGGTCGGAGAGGGTGAGCAGCTCCTCCAGCTGGTCGACGAAGAGCAGCAGCCCCCGCCCGCGTCCATGCGTCTCGCGCAGCGCCTGTCCCAGCCAGGCCGGCGTGTCCGTGAGGGCGGTGACGAGCTCTGCTTCCCTGCGCCCCAGCACCGGCGCGAGCGCGGCGGCCAGCGCTTCGAGCGGGCGATGGCCGGGCCACAGCGTGACGACCTGCGGCTCGCGTCCGTCGCCCAGGTCCCCGGCCGCCACCCGGGGCAGCACGCCCGCGCGGCACAGCGAGGACTTGCCCGTTCCAGAGTCGCCAGCGACGAGCACCAACGGCCGCGTGCGCAGGCGCTCCAGCACGGCGCGGATGTCGCCTTCGCGTCCGAAGAAGAGCGCCCGGTGCTCGGCCGCGAACGGCGCGAGCCCCCGATAGGGATTGCCAGCAGCCAGCGGCGCGGGCGCGATGGAGCGCTCCAACTGCTCCAGTGATTCGCTCAACGCCTCCGCTGAATTGAAGCGCTCCAGCGGATCCACCGCGAGACAGCGCTGGATGAGGGCGGCGAAGTCAGGGTCCACCTCCGGACCCAGCGCGGCGCGGGGCGGGGTGTCCTCGGGCTTCCGCGAGGCACGGCGGGGCACCTGGCCCGTGCACAGCTCATGGAGGATGAGGCCCAGCGCGTACAGGTCGCTGCGGGCGGAGGCCGGGCCTCCGGTGAGCACCTCCGGCGCCAGGTAGGGCAGGGTGCCCACGAGCAGCGGCGAGCCGGACGCCAGCTCCGCGCCCACCTCCAGGCGCTCGGCGAGGCCGAAGTCGAGCAGCTTCACCTCGCCCTCGCGCGTGACGAGCGCGTTGGAGGGTTTGAGGTCGCGGTGCAGGACGCCCTGCCGGTGCGCCGCCGCGAGCCCCCGCGCCAGTCCCACGCCCAGGGACAGCACCCGGCGCCACGGCACCGGCAGGGGCAGCTCCGCGAGCGTCTCGCCGACGACGTACTCGGAGACGATGTACGGGTGGCCATCCACCGCGCCCACGCTGAACACGCTGACGATGTTCGCGTGTTGCAACCGCGCGAGCGCCCGGGCCTCCGTGGTGAACAGGTCGCGGAAGCGCTCATCCGGCTGCGCCGCCGCCATGAACTTCACCGCCACGCGCCGGTCCAGCGACGTGTCGTGCGCCAGGTAGACGATGCCCATCCCGCCCCGGCCCAGCGGGCGCTCCAGGCGGAACGCATCGAACGACGGCGGCGGCGTCCAGGGCTCTGGCTCCGGCGGCGGCAGCCGGTCCGTCTCCCTCTCGTCGGAGGGCTCTGGGTCCTCCACGGACGAGCGCTGGATGCCGGGCGTGAGCGTGGCCAGCATGCCCCGGCACTCGTTGCAGCCCGCGGCGTGGCGGTGCACCTGCGCCAGCGCCTCATCCGTCAGCTGATCCTCGAGGAGCTGGACCAGGATGTCGTCGGTCAGACAGCTGGAAGGGGGCGCGCTCACGGAGTGGGGACCTTCACGCTAGCCATGCGGCGCGCGGCGTTCAATGACACACGCGGACACGGCACCTCGCACCGTGCGAGCGGCGTGCGTGGGGGGCGGGCAGGGGCGCGGCATGGTATGGCGTTGCCATGTCCCAGGTGTCCGCACTGGCCACGACCTTCCTCTCGCACACGAAGACGCGCTTCGTGGCCCCCTCGCCGGAAGCGCTCGCGGAACTCGACGCCCTGCTGTCTCGCGCCTGGGAGGACGCGCAGGCCCGCTGGCCCGGCGTCCCGCTGTCCGCCGAGCGCTTCGTCACCCACGTCGCGGAGCGGCTCCCCCCGGCGAGCCCCACCGCGCCCATCGCGCCGCTCGTCTCCGCCCTGTCCCTGCCGGAGCTGTACCTGGCGTGCGCGTGCCTCCAGGGCCACTCCGTCGCGCTGGAGGCCTTCGAGCGCCACTACCTGGCCCGGCTGCCGGAGCGGCTGCGGAGCCTGCGCCAACCCGACGCGATGATCGACGAGGTCCGCCAGCGCGTGGGCGTGAAGCTCCTGGTGGCCAACGCGGGCCACGCGCCCGCCATCGCGGACTACACGGGGCGAGGGGGCCTGTTGAGCTGGGTGGTCGTCATCGCCAGCCGCATCACCAACAAGCTGCGCGGACAGGAGAAGCCCTCCACGGAGGACGACGCGGAGGAGCTGTTCAAGGCGCTGCCCGCGCAGGGGCTGGACCCGGAGCTGGACGTGATGAAGCGCCGCCACCACGCGGCCTTCCGTCAGGCCGTGAGGGAAGCCGCCGCCACGCTGTCGGCCGAGGACCGCCATCTGCTCCGCCTCCACTTCGCCGACCGGCTCTCCACGTATGAGATGGCGCCGCTCTTCCGCGTCAACCAGTCCACCATCTCCCGCTGGCTGAAGCGGGTGCAGCAGCAGGTCTACACGGAGACCCGGCGCCGCCTGCAGGAACAGCTGGGGCTCTCCACGGAGGACTTCCAGAGCTTCATCGCCTTCGTGGACAGCCAGCTGGACCTGACCTTGAGCCAACTGCTCGACGAGAAGCGCGAGCCTCCGTCCGAAGGCTGAGCTACTGCACGCGCGCGGGCTTCGCCCTCGGGGGGCCATAGGAGAGGTTTCGCAGCAGCGCGGCCCCGGGCTTCACGTCGCCCCGGCGCACCGTGCACACCTCTCCGTCGGCGAGTGCGTCGCCCGTATCCGCCTGGAAGCGGCCGGGGCACTCCTGGAGGATGCCCTCCAGCGCGCGGCCGTCGCGGGTGCGGGAGAGGCAGGTGGCGCCGTCGGGTGCCCAGGCCGCCTCGAAGGACCCCTTCGCCGGGTCCCACTCGCGGGTCACCTCCGTCGCGCGCTCCAGCACGCCCAGCCGGTCGTAGATGTCGATGGTGGTGTCCTGGCGCGTGTGGCTCCGGCCGTTGCCGCAGTAGTCCGCGCGAGCCAGCCGGGTGCATGCCTGGTGGAGGCCGGCCAGCGACTTCCCGTCCCGGGTGGCCCAGGGCGCGTAGCCCCAGAGGATGCACTTGGAGATGGCGCCGTTCTCACACGCGAAGGTGACCCGGTCCGCCGCGTCGGCGTGGGCGCCGCTCGCGTCCCACACGCCGCCCACCGCCAGGGCCCGGGGCGCGGGAGAGCGGTCCAGCGCGACGCAGGGGTTCTCCCACTCGCGGGCCACCGGGTTCCAGGCCTCGATGCGGTAGAAGACGCGGGTGGGGTCATCCGCCGCGGGCTCCGCGCCGCAGATGGCCACCTCCACGGGCTTGCCGTCGCTGGCGGTGCCCTGGAGCACGGTGCCCACCACGTCGCTGGCCGTCGCCCCGGCCTCCGGCGCGGGGACCGCCCACAGCCGGCCCTGGTCGAAGCGCAGCGCCTTCACCCCGTCCTCCGCCTGCCTGGGAGCGTCCAGCGCCACGGAGACGAGCACGCTGGTGCGCTCGTCCGTCGGCTTCTCATCCCAGCCGCGCTTGGTGCCCCACAGCATCGTCCCCTGGGGCCGGGCGATGCGCTGGGCTGACTGGGACTGGCACCGGCGGGCGTAGCGCTCGGCGTCGGTCGGGCCGCTCACGGACCGGGTAGGGGCGGGCTTCGGGGCGGCGGCCGGCGGCGCGGCCTGCCCGCGCGAGGACAGGAGCAGGAACAGGCATACCGGCAGGGTTCGGAAGGACGCGTTCATCGCTTCCGATGAGCCCCCGGGCCCGAAATCGATGCACGGAATCCGTCCGCCCCCCGCACGGGCCGTCAGTCCCAGCCCCGCAGCTGGACGCGCACGCGCCGCAGCAGCAGGTCCCATTCCTGGCGCTTCAAGGTCGCCATCACGCGCCCGGTGACGATGGTGAGGCCGGTGAGGGTCATCACCAGGAAGCCGATGCGGTGGTCCCTGAGGCCCGCGTCGAGCAGGTTGGCCACCACGTCCAGGAGCAGGAACAGGGTCCCCAGCGCCAGGTAGGCGCGGATGCGCAGGGCCATGCCCACCGCCACGCCCAGAAGGCAGACAGCGCCGAAGACAATCGCATACGTGCCATCCTCGGACTCGCCCAGGCTGGCCGTCAGCTTCGCCGCCGCGGGCACATACAGCAGCAGTCCGCCCAGGATGCGCACCACGTTGCGCGCCGCGTGCGGGAGGCTGGACGTGAAGAGCTGGCCCATCATCAGGAGCAGCAGCCCGAGCGGCGCCAGGTACACCTCCAGCCCCTCCAGGCCGAACGCGAGCGCGGCGATGAGCAGCGCCAAGTTGCAGGCCGCCGCGGCGAACGCGCCGAACATCCGGCTGCGCTCCACCGCGCCCAGCGCCGCGTACAGCAGGCCGGAGCCTCCCGCGAGCAGGGCGGCATCGCCCGTCGCGTCGCCGGGGAGGATGAGCGCCACCGCGATGGGCAGGAGCGCCGCGAACCGCCGCGTCGCCCGCTCCACGGGACGCACGCCCGCCCTGCGCGCCAGCACCGTCACCCCGACGAGGACGAAGCCCAGCGACAGCGCGAAGAGGGCGTCATGCTCGGGGCGGAGGCCCTGCGCGTACAACCCTCGCACCAGCGCGTAGACGCCCACGACGGCGAGCTGCACGAAGTAGACATGGCGGCCCGTGTGCTCGCGCCACGCGGCGTGCAGGGACACGCCCACGGCCAGCCCGATGGCCGCCAGCGCCACGGGCAGCACGTCCTCGGAGGCCTGGCCTCCCACGGCGACGGCCGCGAGCAGCGCCGCGCCCGCCACCAGCCACAGGTCGCGGCCCCAGCCCATGCCTCCCGCGACGTCACTCCGGCGGCGGGACGTCACGCGGCGGGTGACGTGGAGGGCCAGCGCGCTCCCCGCGGCGGCCAGCGCCAGCTCCGCGCCGGACCGGGTGAAGAGGGGCAGGTACGTGGGGTCCCAGGGAGCCCTGGCCTGCGCGAGGAACGCCAGCCCCGTGGCCACGACCGCGCCCCCGGCGACCATCGTCCCGAGCCCCGCGATGAAGCCCGCGAGCGCCCCGCGCCACTGGAAGCCCGCCACGAGCAGCGCCGCCGAGAGGAGCCCCAGCGTCAGGGGGACGGCGAAGGACATCAGCCATTCGCCCGTCAGTCCCGAGAGCATCTCCATCACGAGGACGGGAACGGCCATCGTCGAGGACGTGTGCCCTTCGACGGCCAGCGCATACACCGTCGCCGCGATGAAGTAGGGCAGCACCGACAGGTGGGCACGCAGTCGCGTCCGGCCCTCGTCGTGGCCCCGCCGCTTCGCGAGCCAGGGGGCGACGACCACCACCCCGAGCCCCAGCAGCGCCAGCGTGGGGCCCGGCCACGGCTCGAGGTGCGGCATCAGGTGGGCCAGGGCATGGACGAGCAGCAGGAGCCCCAGGCCCACCACGCCGCGCCCACGCCCTCGCGCGCCCCCCACGAACAGCACGGCACCGGTGGCGAGGACGAGGTCCGCCGCGAGCACGCCGGGCTGGAAGAAGGCCGCCACCGCCACGAGAACCACGGCCGTGAGCGTCTCCCGGCTCAGTGCATCGAGGAACGGGCCCGGGCGGTCATCCGTGCCCAGGGACAGCAGCCGCCGGAAGAACGCACGTCCCGCGTCCACGCGGGCCACCGCGACCGCGAACACCGCGTAGACAAGGCCGGCGGCGGCGATGCCCGCGAACCCCTGCTCCCACAGGAGGACGTGGGTGCTGCCCGGCGGCATCCAGGCGTCCGGGTGCAACCATCCCAGCGAAGGGCTGATGAGGTGCTCCGCCGTGGCGCGGATCCACTGCCCGTCGGGAGGCCGCAGGGCCACCAGCGGGCTCCCGAGCAGCGACTGCTGCGCGGCCCAGAGCGCGGCGCCGGGAAGCCCCAGCACGAGCCCCCAATGCGCCAGGACCCGCGAGCGGAACGAGGCCGCGAGCAGGATTGTCAGCAGCGCCGGCCCCAGCACCAGGAGCGGCGGCACCAGCCCCAGGGCGCGCGACGGACCCGGCAGGCCCACGACGACGGCCGAGCGCAGGAGCAGCACGGCCAGCACCGCCACGCCCAGGTGAGGCACCAGGTGATACAGCGACCCGTGCTTGGGGCGCTCCAGGCGCTGGGCCACCCACGGCCCCACGCGACGCAAGCCCAGCGCCAGGACCCACAGCGCGATGCCGATGAGCGGCACGCGCCAGGCGGACACGTCGGGAGGAAGCGGCCGGCCCGCGCGATTGACGGCGCCGGTGAGCGCGATGAACCCGCCGCTCAGGGCGAGCGTCACCACCGAACCCCGCATCTGGAACACCACGAAGCCACGCGACACGAACGCCAGCAGCGCCCCCGCCGAGAGCAGCACGCCCGCGAGCAGGGCCACCGGACGCTCGGCGCTGTCGGGCTGGGCGACCCAGTGGATGAGCGTGATGACCGCGAGCACCGCCTGCACGAGCGCCGCGCCCGCGAAGCCATCCGTGAAGAGCGGCCGTCCCCGAGCGCCGAACGGCAGCGGGAAGACATCCAGCAGCCGCCGGCCCTTCACCGTGTCGAGTCCCGGGCCGCGAAGCATCGCGAAGAGCGCGAAGCCGAAGGCCAGCCCCGCGGCCACGAGCGCGGCCCGAGCTGAAGCGAAGTCGGAGACCGTGCCCAGGCCCTGAGACACCGTGAGCGCGAGCCCCATGGCCGCCACGAAGCCGACGAGCCGGCTGCCATCGCGCCGGACGCGCAGCAGCAGCACCGCCGTGGCCACCGCCGTGGGCACGCAGGCGAGCACCGTCGAGAAGGGCTCCGCGACCCCTGCGAGCACGTCCGGCAAGGCGGGCGCGACCCCCAGCGCCCGAGCCACCCCGAGCGCGGCGATGGCCAGCGACAGGTCCTCCAGGGGCCGGAACGCGTCCCGCAGGCCCTGGCGCTCCAGCCACGCCGACTGCGCGAGCCCGCCCAGGCCGTAGAGCACCGCCGCGAGTGAGAAGACGCCCAGGCTCGCCGCGCTGGACGCAAGCCATGGAGTCCCGTCCACGGCCGAGAGCGCCCCGAAGAGCAGCGCGACACCGCCCAGATAATGGAGGCCCCGCCACTTCCACCGCCCCGCGAAGTGGGCCGCGAACGCGATGACCGCCCCCGTGTACGCCTGCGGCCAGGGCGCGTTCGTCCCCTGCGTCCACGCCAGCACGGAGAACGCGGGCATCGTCGCCAGCGAGACGACGACACTCCACGCGAGCATCCGGGGGCGCAGGACGCCGGAGAGCGTCACGCGCGCCAGGAGCATCAGCCCGGAGGCCACCGCCGCGACACCGAAGCACCACCACGCCGGATCGTCCGGTGCCTGCACGCGTGCGACCAGTACCCCCGCGAGCAGTGAGGCCATGACGGCTGGATGCACCAGGGCCCGCCGGCGGAACTCCAGCAGGAAGAAGACGAGCGCGGCCAGCACGGGCGCGCAGATGGATGCCGTATCCACCCAGGCGTCCTCACCCGGGAAGACCGAGAAGGCGCCGAGCGCCCCCGCGAGCGCGCCGCTGGCGACCACCGCGTGCGCCAGCGTCTCGAACACCGGGGCCGCGCGGGGATGCGCCGCCCGGACGGCCTCCGAGGACGCCCCCACCGCCACCACCGCGCCCAGCGCTACCGCCCACAGCACGAGCCCCGTGAACAGGGGCGCCCCGGGCTCCAGTGCATCGAACCCGGAGGGGCCGCTCGCCACGCAGAAGACCACCAGCCAGAGCGCGCCATAGAGCGCGGCGCCCACCCCGGCGAACGAAGCGGAGCCCGCCCGCGCCCGCCGCGGCGATGTCTCGACCGCGCCAGCCTCCGCTGCCCGCGATGCTTCGAGCGCCCCTTCGCCCGCATCCGCCGCCCGCGCCTGCCACGGCGAGGCCTCGACCGCGCCAGCCTCCGCTGCCCGCGATGCTTCGAGCGCCCCTTCGCCCGCAGCTGCTACCCGCGCCCGCCACAAGGACGCGCCGAGCGCCACCACGCCCGCGAACGCGCACAGCGCCCGCAGCCAGGGCGCGTCGTCCCAACCCATCAGCGGGAGCCCCGCCAGGAGCGACGGGAACAGCGCCACCGCGAAGGTCGTGGCGGAAGCCCCGGGCCATAGCCGTCCCGCGGCCCGCAGCGGCAACAGCGCGATGGCGGTGACGCCAAGCGCGGTGGGAACGCCGACCCTGGGCGTCAGCGCCACCAGGGCCGACAGCGCGATGAACACCACCGGCAGCAAGCCAAGCCCGATGCCCGCGAGCACGCGCCCCGCCGACCGCGAGCGCCGCGCCAGGAACGCCCCCAGCCCGATGAAGGCCGCGTGGTAGCCCAAGAGCGCGCCCGTGACGATGAGCTGCCGGGGCACTCCCCCCAGCGCCCGCCACGCCTCGCGGACGCCCATGAGCGAGCCGCCCAGCACGAGCACCGCGCCGAGGAACCACCAGATGTACTCGTTGAAGCGGGGAGGGTTGTCGCCTTCATCAAGCGCGATGACCGCCTCCAGCCCACTGCCTCCCAGCGAGTCCAGGTGCCCCCGCCCGAACAACGCCTGCCCCGACCCCAGCGCCGAACCCAGGTCCTCCTCGCTGGAGGACTCGCCCTCATCCGGCGCCACCACCACCCGCCGCCGCGCCGCCTGTTGTTCCCGCTCCGCCCGCGCCGTCTCATCCAGCGAGTTCGCAATCGAGGCCAGCCACCCCGGACGCCACCCGCCCGCGCGACGCAGCGAATGGGCCACGTCATCCGCCCAGGCCTCCACGCGCGCCGCGGAGTCGAGCGCCGGTTCCACCGGAACCGGAACCCCCACGGCCTCGGGCGCGGGCACCTCCACAACGCTCGCGACCGCTTCGGCAGGCGCCGTGAGCGAGGCCTCCAGCCGCTCCGCCGTGGCCGCGTCCAGCAACCCATCGAAGCGCCAGTGCTCGATGCGCCGTCGCATCCGCGCCAGCACGAAGTCATCCAGGTGCCGCCCGGCGGCGGGCACGAGGGCGGCACCGCATTCCGGGCACAGGGGCCCGGAGTCTGGCGCGCGCGGTTCCGTACAGGCAGGACAGAGCATGGGCGTCAGCATACCGGGTCGCTCACACCCGGAGTGCCGTCCCTGGAGACATTGTCACTTCAGGGAGCCCGGCCATGGCCTCCACGGCCGGGCTCCCCGCCACGCCGGGACTACAGACCGTCGTGGTAGCACCAGCCGGTGGTGCGGTCGTAGCCGCCACCGGACAGCGGGTAGTTGATGAAGCCCAGCTCCTCGCCCGGGCCGCACTCCGACCGGGCGCGGGCGTAGGGCTGGCACTTCGTCTGGCCGTTCAGGCTGACGCACGCGCCGCGCGCCCCTTCCGTGCCGCAGAACTCGGCGTAGCTCTTGGTGCACGTCTCACCAATCAGGGCGGGGTCGAAGTCGAAGCCGAGCGGCTCCAGGACCGCCTGCTCGATGCACGTGCCGTAGACGCCGCAAATGGTGCCCGTGGGGCAGCCGGGGACCGCCGCCATCGGGTCGCACGTCTTCAGGCACTGCCGCTCATCCGTGAACAGGTCCGAGCACGCGAAGCCCTCCGCGCAGTCCGTCGTCGCCGGGTGGTTGGCGTCCGCCGCGGGCGTGCGGGTGCAGGCCGCGCCCTGCGTGCCCGTGCCCTGCGACTTCTCCAGCGTGCCGTCATCCGCGAAGTAGTTGTCCGCCACGCAGGTGTGCCCCGGCACGTTCGCCGTCCACGAGCCCTCGCGCGGGTCGCAGCCCATGGGACGCACGGTGTTCCAGGTCGCGTAGCGGATCCACTTGCACTCGCCACCCGGGACCACCGCGCTGCCCTTGTAGGGCGCGCTGAGTGGCGCCGCGTTCACCGACTCGCGCAGCGTCACGTTGAAGAGCACGCCCACCGACTGCTGCGGCGACACCTTGAGCGCCAGCAGCAGGGCGCCGGTGTCCGCCACGAACAGCTTCTGGCCCGCCGTGCCCGCGTCCTGGTAGCCGTAGACGCACTGCTCGCAGGTGAAGGTGTTGGCGCCGCCGGCCGCCAGGTCATGCACGCCCGTCGCCGTGTTCACGTCCAGCCGGACGAACGCGGTGTCCTTCAGCGCCGGGTCTCCCAGGCCGTTGAACGTGCCCTGATAGGTCGGCTGACCGCCGTACATCACCGGCGTCAGCTGGACGCCGTTCGACAGCGCGCCCATGGTGATCTCGGTACACCCCGCGGGTGGGGTGAGCTCATGCGCCTGCTGCTCCAGGACCTTCGCCTGCTCTTCCTGGTCGGGGGCTTGCTCCCGCGGCTGGGGCTCCACGGCACAGCCCGTCAGCGCCAGCAGGGAAAGCACGGCGCTCCAACGCCACGCACGAAACCCGAGGCTTCGAGTCGTCATTGTCATTCTCTTGGATTGTGGTTCAGGCTGTCAGGGGGGACGACAGCCGATCCGGGGAACCCGGATGAGGTATTGATTACGCGAGGATGTCTTGGATTGACAATCCCATTCGACATTGCGACGGGATTGTTGTTGGCGTGAAATCCGTTGCGTATGGGATGGAATCAGTCCGGTGAAGCACCCGGTGCTAGGGCTTCTTGTTGCGCTCCCGCAGCGCCTTGCATGGATCGTCCTCCGGCATGGCCGGCGTGAACCAGACGTAGTCGTAGGGCAGGGCGGTGGCGCCAACGACAGTCGCGAAGTCCTGGGGGTTCAGCGCCTCCGGTGACACCTCCAGCAATGCCACGCTCAGGACGGTGACGTCCTTCACGCGGCGCTCCAGGTGCGCGGGGACGCCCCGGTCCTTGCGGACGTGCCCATTGCCGGTGATGAGGACCGCGCCGTCCGCGGGCACGGTCTCCAGCAGCCGGTCCGCCATCATCGCGTCGCGCGCCCGCTGGGCCAGCGCCATGGGCTCCAGCATCTCCTGCGGAAGCTGCCCGCAGTGCGAGCGGTCCAACTCCTCACGGACCGCCTTCGCCTCCGCTTCGGGCACGGGCGCTTCCAACCCCAGGCGCGAGCGCAGGTCGGAAGGGAGTGCCTCCGGCCCCTTCATCACCAGCTCCCGCACCTGCGCGCGGGGCAGGTTGGCGGCCACGATGGGCAGGCGCGCCTGGAGGCCCGCGGTGAACACGGGCTCATAGAGGCTGAACGCGGGCCAGCCGCTGTTCGCCCAGTCCACCGCCTTGGCCAGGCCCTCCACGTCCTCCGGATGGGCCTTCAGCGCCGCGTCCACGGCGGGCTGCTGCGTGACGTCCAGCATCTCGAAGGCGAGCGCGGGACGCTGACCGGAAGCCGTCTTCGCGCGCACCAGCTCCGCCTGGAGCCGGTGATGATCCGGGTGGTCGTGCCGTTCGCCCAGGAGCACGAAGCGCGCGGGCACCACGGCCGCGCGCAGGGCGCTCTCGTCCACGAAGCGGCCTCCCGCCACGTCCCAGATGCGCCCCACCAGCGGGTGGTCCCGGTGCAGCGTCGTGGCCCACTCCCGCGCGGGAGGAGGCGAGGGCTGCTGCTTGCTGGCGCAGCCGAGGGACAGCGCGAGGGCGAGGGCGGTAGAGGTTCGCGTCATCCCGTCATCTCACCCAGAGCGCGCGGGGATTGCCCGTCTGAAAGCGGCGGGACCCTCGCTCCCGGACACTGCGTCCGGGGGAGCCGCCGGCGGTGGCCCGCCTGCCCCCGTGGGGAATCAGTGGGCAGGTTCACGGCTCTACCGCTGAGAAGCCCTGCTCGGTAGGCGACGGAAGGGGCCGTCCAGGCGGAATCCAGCGTTGAAGTGGGGAGAGCCGCTGGCTACGTCCACACCTGGTCACCTCGTCCACGCGTCCAGCACCCCTCGAGTCTCCCCTGAGCCGTCCGCCGAACGTACAGAACGCGCCGCAGCCGGCGGAAGCCACGGGGGCCGCGCCGCGTCCGGAGGGATGGCTGGAGTCGTTGCGCGGCGGCAGCGTGATGGGGCGGCTCATCCTGGAGCGGGACTGGTCCGGGACGCCGCTGGGGCCCATCGCGTCGTGGCCTTCGACGCTGCGCACCGTGGTGAGCATGTGTCTGACGACGCGCTTCCCCATGTTCATCTACTGGGGACCGGAGCGCGTGCAGCTCTACAACGACGCGGGCATCCCCATCATGGGCGCCAAGCACCCGGATCATGCACTGGGGCCGCTGCGCGACGTCTTCCCGGAGCTGTGGCCCCAGCTGGGGAGCATGTTCGACGAGCTGGAGCGCACGAAGCAGGCGAACTGGGCGGAGAGCCAGTCACTGCCCATCCAGCGGGGTGGCTTCGCCGAGGAGGCCTACTTCACCTGGTCCTACACCCCGGTGCTGGATGACGACGGCACGGTGGTGGGCTTCTACACGCCGGCTTTGGAGACGACGGGCCAGGTGCTGGGGCAGCGGCGGTTGCGCACGCTGCACCTCCTCACCCAGCGCGCGGGCGGCGCGGGCTCCGTGGAGGAGGCGTGCCGGGCCGGCCTGGACGCCCTGGCGGAGAACCCCGCGGACCTGCCCTTCACGTGGCTCTACGTCACGGACGCAGGGGGGACGCGGGCCTCGCTCGTGGGCTCCACCGGCATGGGCGCCCGGAGCGCGGCGGTGCCCGCGCACGTCGACCTGCGCACGCCGGAGGAGGGAGGGCCCTCGGGAGGGCTCCTGTCTCCAGTGGCGAGCACGCGCCAGCCCTGGCGGGTGGACGACGTGAGCGGGTGGCTTGGTGCACCGCTTCCGCCGGAGGCCGCGGAGCCGCCCCGGCCCGCACTGGTGCTGCCGCTGCCGCACGCGGAAGGGGACCGCGACCTGGGCTTCCTGGTGGTGGGCCTGAGCCCCTTCCTGAACGCCTCGGGGGAGTACCGGGGCTTCCTGGAGCTGGTGGCGGGGGCCCTGGCCACGGCGGCCTCCAGCGCCCGCGCGCGGCAGGAGGCCGTGGAGCGGATGGAGCGGCTTTCGGCGCTGGACCGGGCCAAGACAGCCTTCTTCAGCAACGTGAGCCACGAGTTCCGCACGCCCCTGACGCTGATGCTCGGGCCCGTGGAGGACGCGCTGACGGACACGGCGGAGCCGCTGGCGCCGCGTCTGGCGGAGCGGCTGTCCCTGGTCCAGCGCAACGCCACCCGGCTGCTCAAGCTGGTCAACACGCTGCTCGACTTCACCCGGGCGGAGGCCGGACGCGTGCGCGCGGCCTTCCAGCCCACGGACCTGTCCGCCTTCACCGCGGAGCTGGTGAGCCAGTTCGAGTCCATCGCGAAGCGCGCGCAGCTCACGCTCACGCTCGACCTGCCGCCCCTGGCGGAGCCCGTCTGGGTGGACCGCGAGATGTGGGAGAAGGTTGTCTTCAACCTGCTCTCCAACGCGATGAAGTTCACGTTCGAGGGCGGCGTCCACGTCCGGCTGCGCGCGGAGGAGGGCAGCGCGCGGCTGACGGTCCGGGACACCGGCAGCGGCATCCCGGAGGCGGAGCTGCCGCACATCTTCGAGCGCTTCCACCGCGTGGAGAACGCCCGCTCGCGCAGCCACGAGGGCAGCGGCATTGGCCTGAGCCTGGTGCAGGAGCTGACGAAGCTGCACGGCGGCACCGTGGGCGTGACGAGCACGCTGGGGCAGGGCACGACCTTCTGTGTCGCGGTGCCCCTGGGCAACGGCCACCTGCCGCGCGAGCAGCTTGTCCCCGAGGGAGGAATTCCCACGCACTCCGTCGCGCGGAGCGCGTCCGCCTACGTCGAGGAGATCCGCGGATGGCTGGCGCCGACGGGGCTGGAGGATGGGGCGCGAGCGCTGGAAGGAGTGAAGGCCACTCCGCTGCTGCCACCCATGTCCGCCAGGGTGCTGGTGGTGGACGACAACACGGACCTGCGCACGTACATCACGGGGCTGTTGGACGCGTCGGTGACGGTGGAGACGGCGGAGGACGGCTACGCCGCGCTCCAGGCCATCCGTGCGCGTCCGCCCGACCTGGTGCTGAGCGACGTGATGATGCCGCGCCTGGGCGGCTTCGGCCTGCTGCGCGAGCTGCGCGCGGACCCCCGGCTCCGGGCCATCCCGTTCGTCCTCTTGTCCGCTCGCGCGGGCGAGGAGGCCTCGGTGGAGGGTTTGGAGGCGGGCGCGGATGACTATCTGGTGAAGCCCTTCTCCGCGCGCGAGCTGGCGGCGCGGGTGCGGACCCAGCTGGAGATGGCGCGGGTGCGCCGGGAGGTGGCGGAGCTGTCGGCGCGCGAGGCGGTGCTTCAGGACGCGGTCCGCGTGCGGGACGAATTCCTGTCGGTGGTGAGCCACGAATTGAAGACGCCGCTGGCGGGCTTCCGCCTCCAGTTGGATCTCATCGAGCGGGGGCTGGGGCCGGGCGTGCACGCCCGTTTGGGCGAGCGGCTCCTGTTCACGCGGCGGCAGGTGCATCGTCTGGCCACGGTGGTGGAGACGCTGCTCGACATGTCCCTGCTGTCCTCGGGGCCGGTGCGCCTGAACGTGGAGGACATGGACCTCGCCGCGCTGGTGACGGAGGAGGTGGCCCAGGCGCGAGAGGAATTGTGCCGGGAGGGCTGCGAGGTGACCGTGCGCATCGCGGGGCCGGTGCGGGGACGATTCGACAAGGCGCGCCTGGAGCAGGTGGTGCAGGGCCTGCTGTCCAACGCGTTGAAGTACGGCCCGGGCAAGCCGGTGGAGGTGCACGTGGAGCAGGTGGGCCCGCACGCGCGCCTCACGGTGGTGGACCACGGCATGGGCGTGCGTCCGGAGGACCGCGAGCGCATCTGGAAGCGCTTCGAGCGCGCGGTGTCCGTGCGCAACTTCGGAGGCCTGGGCCTGGGCTTGTGGATCGCCCGCCAGGTGGTGGAGGCCCACGGCGGCAGCGTCGGCGTGTCCGAGACGCCAGGAGGCGGCGCCACCTTCACGGTGTCACTGCCCCTGGACGGCCCGCGGGCCTGAACGCGCGGTTACTTCGCTTCGGGCGCGAACGCGTCGACCGGTACGGCGCTGGTGCATGCGACGAGCGTGCCGGACCCGGCTTCGCCCGTGCATGCCGAGATCCTGAGCAGGGGGTTGTTCGGGTAGCTTCGGTCACAGACTACGGAGGTCCCCGCACCATTGGAATTCCAGCAGTACGTCGTGGACCCGGTATTGCCGTTGTAGATGCGCGCCACGGCGGAGTGGCCATCCGCCGCAGTGTCCCGGACCGTGAAGGAATCGCTGGTGGAGTTGTACACCACGGTCACGCCAGTGCCGGTGATGGTCGTCACCAGGCTTTGGGTGACATTGCCCTCCGAAGGAGCCTGAGAATCGCTCTCCTCGGGCATCCCCCCACAGCCGAACAGCAGCCCACTCACCATCAACGCCAGCGCAGGAATCGAACGGGTCATCGGTTTCCCCTGAGTCTGTGAATGCGGGAGCGCATCCACAGACAAAAGGGATAGTTGGCTTTTCATGTTATGTCAAACTAGTCTCGAATTGCTGCTTTGGGTATATCTTTGCGGCGGCCCTGAAGCAGCAAGGCCCGCACTCTCCGTGGTGGAGAGGCGGGCCTTGATGACAGGCATTGGCTGTCTGACTACGGGCAACCCGCTACTTGGAATCCACCACCAGCACCATCCACCGGTCGGTGGCGTGGTCGATGCGCAGGTTGGCGGCACCGGCCTCCTGGAGCTGCTGCACCACGCGCTCCAGGAACTGGAGCTGCTCCGCGGACGCGTCCACGAACACGTTGCGCGAACCCGGGCCCTTCGCCTTCGGCTTCTTCGCCGGCGCCGCACCCGCGTGCAGCTCCGGAGCCGCCGCGGCCTTCAGCAGCGTCCCCGCGTCCTCCGCCGTCACCTCGGCCCGCTCGTCCTGCACGTCCACGTCCTGCTCCTCCTTGGGGGCGGCGACCGGAGCGGCGGGCTGCGAGGCCAGCTCCTTCTTCGCCTGTTCGCGCAGCTCGTTGAACGTGCGCAGGTTGATGGTGGCGCCGAAGCGGTCCTTGAAGCTCTCCAGGGCGTCCTGGCGGCTCAGGTCGGGCTGGTTGCGGAAGAGGTCGAGCAGGAACGCGTGACGCTCCTGCGACTGCTCCTGGGAAGTCCTGGGCATGGTGTCGGGCTCCGGCGGTGTGGCCGCTCGTAAAAGGCGGCGCACCCTATACCCGAGCCTCCCCCCGGAGCGAAAGCCGGGGCCCGCTACCGCCCGCGAGGGCCCGGACGCGGCGTGCGGCCCCCACCCCGAGGCCCGGACGGACGCGGCTGCGCCGGACGGGGCCACGCGTTCGTCGCCAGGCCCTCCTCGGAACTCGAGCCCTCCGAGGCACGGCGCAGGCGCGCCGCCTCCGCGGCGGACTCCGGCGGCACCAGCGCCTTGGGGCCCCGGCCGATCAGGTCCTCGCGCCCGGCCAGCTTCAGCGCCTCGCGCGCCAGCGGCCAGTGCTCCGGGTTCCAGTAGAGCAGGAGCGCCTTCTGCAGCCGCTTCTCGCGCAGGCCCTTCGCCGTGTACACGGGCTCCATCTTCAGGGGATCCAGGCCCGTGTAATACATGGCCGTGGCCACCGACATGGGCGTGGGGATGAAGTCCTGCACCTGGCGGGGCCGCTTGCCCTTCTCCTTCAGCCACTGCGCCAGCATCACCATGTCCTCCAGCGTGGAGCCGGGGTGGCCGCTGATGAAGTAGGCGATGTCGTACTGCTCCTTGCCCGCGTCCTCGCTGGCGCACGCGAACATGTGCTGGAAGCGCTCGAAGCTCTCGATGCCCGGCTTCTTCATCTTCTCCAGCACGCGCGGCGACACGTGCTCCGGCGCCACGGACAGCTGGCCGCCCACGTGGTGCGCCGCCAGCTCCTTCACGTACTCCGGCGAGCGCTCCGCCAGGTCGTACCGCACGCCGCTCGCGATGAAGACGTGCTTGACGCCCGGCTCCTCGCGCACCTGCTTCATCAGCGAGATGAGCGGCCCGTGGTCCGTCTGGAGGTTCTCGCACACGCCCGGGTGCACGCAGGACAGCTTGCGGCAGCGGCTCTCGATGTCCTCGCTCTTGCACTTGAGCTTGTACATGTTCGCCGTAGGGCCACCCAGGTCGGTGATGGTCCCCCGGAAGTCCCCCATGCGCCGCAGCTCGCGGACCTCGCGCAGCACGCTCGCCGCGGAGCGGCTCTGGATGACGCGCCCCTCGTGCTCCGTGATGGAGCAGAAGGTGCAGCCGCCAAAGCACCCGCGCATCAGCACCACCGAGTGCTTCACCGTCTCGTAGGCGGGGATGGGCTCCTTGTACATGGGGTGCGGCACGCGGTTGAACTTCAGGTCATACAGCTCATCCATCGCCACCGTGCCCGTGTCCCCGGGCTTCTGTCCGGCGCCGTCCTCCAGCGGCCGGGCGGGCGGGTTCATGTAGATGGCGCGGTTGCCGTGGCGCTGCGCGATGGCGCGCGCGTTGCCGGGGTTGGTCTCCAGCTGGAAGTCCCGGCTCATCACCGCGAAGGCGCGCGTGTCCGCCACCACGTCCTCATAGGAGGGCAGCACCACCACCTTGCCGTGGTCCGCCGCGCGCTTCGCCGGGTCCGCCTCCAGGGCCTTCATCGCCGCGTCGTTGATGAGGTGCGCGGTGCCCCGGATGTCCTTCAGGTCCTCGATGCGCTCGCCCCGGTTCAGCCGGTCGGCGATCTCCCAGATGGGCCGCTCGCCCATGCCGAACACCAGCAGGTCCGCCTTGGCGTCGAAGAGGATGGAGCGGCGCACCTTCTCGCTCCAGTAGTCGAAGTGCGCGATGCGCCGCAGGCTGGCCTCGATGCCACCCAGCACGATGGGCACGTCCGGGAAGGCCTCGCGGCAGCGCTGCGCGTAGACGATGGAGGCCCGGTCCGGCCGGCAGTTGGTGCGTCCGCCCGGGCTGTACTGGTCCTCCGAGCGGTTCTTCTTCTGGGCCGTCAGCCGGTTGAGCATCGAGTCCAGGTTGCCCGCCGCCACCCCGAAGAAGAGCCGGGGCGCCCCCAGCGCCTTGAAGGGCTCCGCCGAGTGCCAGTCCGGCTGGGGGATGAGCCCCACCTTGAAGCCCCGCCCCTCCAGGAAGCGCGCGATGAGCACCGGCCCGAAGGCCGGGTGGTCCACGTAGGCGTCGCCGCTCACGATGATGATGTCGCACTGCTCCCACCCCCGGGCCTGCATGTCGGCGCGGGTGACGGGTAGGAACGGGTGGGCGTAGCGAGGGGTGATGGAGGCCATGGGCTTGAGTCCCCTCAACAGCGGGGGAGGGCCCAACCAACCCCATCAGGGCGGGCGCTGTCCACTGCGACGGCCGCCTGCCCTCCTGCGCCCCGAGGGACCGGCAACCCGCCAGGTCGTCCAAAACAGACGCGGAGTGCTCCCTTTCTCGACTCCTTGCAAAGGCAGACAGCAGGGTCATTGGGGCGCCAACGGGGTGTCTATGTATACCTGGACCTGGGTACATCATTGCCCGTATTGCTAGAAAAATCCGTTTGTGGCAGAGAATTGCTCACGGGCCGGCTGTCATTGTCTGGCGTCAGGTCCGCTCCCCCCATCCCGGCCACGCCCGTCTCATTGGAGAGAGTCATGTCCCTGCGCCGTCCGTTGTCCCTGTTCGCCTCCCTGCTGATGCTGGGTGGCTGTGGTACCGAAACCCTGGAGGAGGGCGCGGCGCCGGGCCAGTCCAGGTCCGCGCTCGAGGCGAAGCACACGGGCATCGACCTGGCGGTGGCGGAGGTGGGGGTGTCGTGTGACGGCGACGTGCTGACGGTGACGGGCGTCATCCGCAACGCGGCGCCGACGGGCATTGATCCGTCCATCGCGGGCATCTACGCGGGGAACCCGGCGGAAGGCGGGACGCTGCTGGACACCATCGACGTGCCCTGGCTGGTGGGGCAGGAGCGCTACCCGTTCTCGAAGGTGGTGACGGTGCCGGAGGGCACGCAGCAGCTGTACGTCGTCGCGGACAACTTCGGCTTCTATCCGGAGGACGACGAGACGAACAACACGGCGACGGTGACGCTCTCGCCCGGCGGCGGCTGTCTGGTGAACCAGCCGCCGGTGGCGCTGTGCAAGAACGTGACGGTGTCGGCGAGCGCGTCGTGCTCGGCGGCGGCGTCCATCGACGATGGCTCGTATGATCCGGATGGCTTCCCGCAGTCGCTGAGCATCACGGCCAGCCCGGCGGGTCAGTACCCGGTGGGCACGACGCCGGTGACGCTCACGGTGTCGGACGGGATGGACTCGGCCACGTGCTCCGCGACGGTGACGGTGGTGGACGATGCCGCGCCGGTGGCCGGGGCGAGCAAGAACCTGGTGCTGGCCCGCACCCTGGGCGCGGACTACAAGACGGTGACGCTGGCGGACTGCGCCCAGCCGGCGACGGACACCTGCGGCGGGACGCTGGACCTGCAGCAGTCGGCCTCCATCATCCGCGTGGAGTCGGATGAGTCCGAGGACGCGCTGTTCAGCCTGGCCCTCTTCAAGTGCCAGGACATCAAGCTGAGCGCGGACCGCAAGTCCGCGCAGCTGCGCGCGGAGTCCAGCCTGCTGGGCAACGGCCGCGTCTACACGATGGTGTACTCGGTGGCGGACGCGTCCGGTAACGCGACCATCGGCACCTGCAAGGTGAAGGTGCCCAGCCCCCTGGGCATCCTCTCCGTGGGCCTGGGGCCCAACTACTGCCAGGGCGAGGGTTGCCCCGCGGGCACGGGCAACGGGCTGCTCTGCCCGCTGCTGTAGTCCCCGCGAAGGTCCAAGGCGGTGAATGACGGCCCGGGTCCGCGAGTGTGCGCGGCCCGGGCTGTCGTGCGTGAAGGGGGGCTTCACCGGTGGTGCAGGCGTGCGAGGGGCCCGCGCGTGCGTTGACGCAGATCGCTGCCTCCCCTAGCTTGGCCGGCTCCCGGCACCGCCCCTTCCCGAGGTGAGGAAGGGCCCGCGCCGCGAGCACCCCGTATGATGCGCAGGACGGACGAGGAGTCGGGTCAGGGGGAGGCGCCGCGGGACGAGCGTGCTCCGGATGACCTCATGCCCGTGCTCCGCGTGGAGTACGACACCGACGTCCAGGAGGGCCACACCGCGCCCGTGCTCCGGGTCCGCTCGTCGTGGCCGCCGCAGGAGTCGGAGGAGCCCGCGCCCAGGGTGACGGAGGTGAAGGGCAGGGCGTCCGCGAAGGCGAGGACGCTGACCTTCCGGGAGCTGGACTCCGCGGCGCTGGCCTTCATGCCCGCCTCCCACCGCGTGAACCGCGCAGTGCCCGCGCGTCCCGCCGTACCGCCTGACGCGGGCGTGGCCGATGACTCCGCGCCGTCGCGGGAGCCCTCGCGAGCGGCGGGAGCTGACGCGGCCGAGGCGGAGCCCGTCGCCACTGGCGTATCGCTGGAGGACACCGTCGAGGCGGATGCTCCTCGCTCGGCCGGAGCTGACACCGCCACGGCGAAATCCGCCGCGGCCCGTGCGCCGAACAACGAGGCGCTGGTGACGCCTGGCGTGAGGCCCTTCGACTCGGACGCCGGTCCGGGAGCGTCGAACGGCCGCGCGCCGAAGCCGCCCGCGCCGGACCTCACCCGCGTGGCCGACGTGGCCGACGCGCGTCCCCCGGAAGAAGCGCCGGCCCGCGATGTGTCCGCCTCCGGCGACGTCACCCCCGCGGAACGCGAGGCCATGCAGGCCGCCGTGTCCTCCGGGCGCCGCCGGGAACAGTGGGTCGCCCCCACGTACCTTCCGGAGGACCTGCGCGACGCGCTGGTGGCCGAGCGCAGCCAGTACCGTGCGCAGCGGATCCAGGAGGCCCGCGAGGTGGGCCTGGCCGGGCCCGGCGTGCTGGGACTCGTGCCCGTCCCCGCCGCGGATCCAGACTGGTCCGGCGGCTCGCTGCTCGGCTTCCTGGGCGAGGAGCTGGTCTTCGCCGGCAACATCGTCCACCTGGACTTCGAATCCGGCCGCGTCTTCGCCTCCTCCGACTCCGGCGAGGACCTGGACCGCCGCGTCCTCTCCTGCGAGCGCTGGTGCTACCGGCCCTACGACTTCGCGGAGGCCCTGTGCGCCGCCGCGGCCGCCTACGAGGACCGCGTCTCCGACCTCTCCAACGCCCTGGCGCGCGCGAAGGGCGAGCTCCTCCCGTCCACCCCGTCCCCCCGCGACGCGGAGCTCATCCCCGTGGACCGGCTGTGGCGCCAGCCATGGGGCAGCATCTGGGGCCCTCCCGGCACCGGTAAGACGACGGCCGTCGCGGACCTCATCGCCCGCGCCCTGCGCGCCTACCCCCACGAGCGCATCCTCGCGGTGGCCCCCACCAACCGCGCCGCGGACGAACTGGTGATGCGCGTCAGCGCCCTGCTGGAGCGCGACCCCATCCCGCTGCGTCCCCTGGCCCGCAGCATCTTCCGCGGCGGCACCGGCGCCAGCGAGTCCCTCCACAAGTTGCCCACCGTGGCGCTGGAGGAGAACAAGACGAGCAAGCTGCTCAACACCATCCAGCAGCGCGAGCGCGAGCTCACCCTGGAGCGCTCCCGGGGAGGCCCCGCGCCGGAGCTCGCCCGCATGCAGGCGGAGCTGCGCAGCTTGCGCGGCCGCGTGAAGGACCCCACGCTGAAGGAAGCGGAGAAGGGCGAAAGCCCCCTCATGGTCCTCACCGTGCACCGCGCCCTGCGGCTGGTGTCGGAGCTGGAAGGCGAGGAGACCTTCCAGCGGCTCGTGGTGGACGAGGCCGGCATGGTGACGCGCGCGGCGACGGCGCTGCTGGCCCCGCTGGCCCGGCAGGTGACGCTCGCGGGCGACCCCAAGCAGATCGGCCCCGTGAGCCGCGCGGCGGAAGGGGCGGGGAAGGGCACCCAGACGTGGCTGCGCGCCAGCGCCCTGTCCCACCTGGAGGACGCGGTGAAGGACGCGGAGCGCCCGGACGTGCTGCTCCTGCGCACCCAGCACCGCATGCACCCGGACATCGCGAAGGTGGTGAGCCACTTCTGCTACGGCGGCGCGCTGGAGGACGGCGACCTCGTGAAGGACCGGGCCCAGAAGCCCGCGCCCGTGCCCGCCTTCCCGTCCCGCGCGATGTGGCTGGTGCTGGATGGCCTGAGCCGCGACACCCGCCGCCTCACGCATGGCCGTGGGGAGACGGGCTCCGGCTACCAGCGCGAGCTGTCCGCGGAGCTCGCCGTGACGCTGGCCCGCCAGGCCGTGCGCCTGGGCCTCACCGTGCTGTGCGTGACGCCGTACCGCGCGCAGGCGGCGCTCCTGCGCAAGCTGGGCAACGCGGCGGGACTGCGCCACGACATGTTCAGCGCCTCCACCATCCACCGCCAGCAGGGCACCCAGTACGACGTGGTGATGGTGGACACCGTGGCCGGCGGCCGGCCCTTCCCGCCGCACACGCTGGTGCCCATCCTCAACGTCGCCGCCAGCCGCGCGAAGGAATACCTGCTGGTGCTCGCCTCGCGCGCGGAGGCCCGCGCCTCACCCGTGCCCGCGCGCTTCCTGTCGCTGCTCCCCCGCGTGCGCGTCCACGCCGGCACGCCGCCGAAGCTGGAGCTGCTCGCCACCCAGCCGCGTCCCCCGCC
>NZ_RAVY01000105.1:0-33813 GCF_003611625.1 Corallococcus sp. CA054B | reverse complement strand
CGATCAACCCCAGCCCCGTCGCCTCCGCCGCGAACAGGCCCCGCGCCGTCACGGAGTCCCCCGCCGTCCACGCCCCCAGCCCGTGCAGCAGCAACCCCGGCACCACCGCGACCGCCACCGGCAGCACCTTGAACGGCGGCCTCTGCGCGTCCTCCGTCAGGCGCACGCGGGGCTCCGACACCCGGCCGCCCTGGGACTCCACTGACGAATCCCCGGGGGCTTCCCCGGGGGCTTCCCCGTAGGCTTCCATCGACGCTTCCGGCGCCACCACCGGGCCTGCCTCCGCCGCGGACGCCGTGGGCACCGGCCGGGGCCCCTCCTCCGTCAGCACCCGGGCCATCACCTCCGGCGGCACCACCGACGCGTCCGAACCCCGGCGCTTCGGCACGTCCCGCGGGATGTCGCTTCCGCCCAGCTCGGGACTGCTCGCCAGCAGCTCGAAGGCGGACAGCCAGCCGCCGCCGTCCTGCGCCCGCGCGGGCCCCGAGGCCAGCCAAAGCCCCAGCACCACCGTGAAGGTGGCTCGCGCACTCCACACCGGGCGCCCATGCCGCATGACCGTTGTCTCGCTTCCCTGGGAGCGGCCTTCCACCCCTCCCACCCCGGTCCGAAGCCCGGAATGGCGCAGGTGATAACCCCGCCCCCGGACTGCGCTGAACGAAGCAGCGTGAAGAAGTGTGAACCGGCGCAACAGTCCGCCTCACGCCCCCACCCGGAACGTCACCTTCCCCAAGGGTGGTTCCGACCCACCAGGGCGTACCTGACTGGCAGTCAGCACCCGGAGCGAAATCTTCGCATGCCATGCGAGCGCGGTCGGGACTTTCCCCGGAAGGCGAGTATGCTGGGGCTTCCCCAATCCCGGCCCGCCTCCCCGCCCGTGGCAGAACCCAGTCCCCAGCAATTCGGCAAGTACGTCCTGGTCTCCAAGCTTGCCGCGGGGGGCATGGCGGTCACCTACCGCGCGCGTATGACGGGCGCGATGGGGGTCACCAAGCCCTGCGTCATCAAGCAGATCCTCCCGCACTTCGTGGACGACCACGACTTCGTGGAGATGTTCATCGGCGAGGCGCGCCTGGTGGCGGGCCTGACGCACGGCAACATCGCGCAGGTCTTCGACTTCGGTGAGGTGGACGGGCAGTACTTCATCGCCATGGAGCTGGTGCACGGCCAGCCCCTGTCGAAGGTGCTGCGGCGCGCGTCGCGCGCGGGCATCGGGTTCCTCCCGCAACCCCTGGCGCTGCACATCGCCAGCAAGCTGTGCGAGGGCCTGGACTACGCGCACCGCCACGTGGGCGAGGACGGCCAGACGCTGGGCCTGGTCCACCGCGACGTGTCCCCGGACAACGTCCTCATCTCCTACGAGGGCGAGGTCAAGGTCATCGACTTCGGCATCGCCAAGGCCACGAGCGTCGTGGAGGCCCGGACGTCGCCGGGCACGCTCAAGGGCAAGTACCCGTACTTCTCCCCGGAGCAGGCCCAGGGACGGCAGGACCTGGACGCGCGCACGGACGTGTACGCGGCGGGCGTCGTCCTCTACGAGATGCTCTGCGGCCGGCGCCCCTTCGAGGGCGAGTTCGTCACCGTGCTGCCCCGCATCATCACCGGCGACTGCCTGCCCCCGTCCGCCATCAACCCGGGCATCGGCGAGGACCTGGAGACCATCGTCGCGCACGCCATGGCGGTGGACCGCGAGGCCCGCTACCAGACGGCGAAGGACCTGAGCGAGTCCACGGTGGAGCTGCTCTACCGGGACACGCCGCGCTTCACGCCCACGATGCTGAGCCAGCTCATGACGTACCTCTTCGCGGAGGAGCTGGCCTCCGAGGGACGCAAGGTGGAGCTGCCGCCCGGCCTCAAGGAGCAGCTGGCCGCGTGGCAGTCGCCGTCCTCGGAGCCGTCCCAGGGCCGCGCGCGGATGCCGTCCAGCAACGGCCGGGCTTCCAACCCCGGCGTGGCGCGGCCCTCCAGCCCCGGCGTGGCGCGGCCCTCCAGCCCCGGCGTGCGCGCGTCCGGCAGCGCGCCCGGCCTGCGCCCCTCGACGGACGGCACCCCGCGCCGCTCGGCCACCCAGGCCACCGCCGTGCGCAGGAGCACCACCGGCGTGCGCCGCGTGACGACGCCAGGGGGCACCCGCGAGAACACCGGCACCGGCCGCCGCCCCCTGCCTCCCGAGCTTCAGGCCGAGCCGGACACCGACGGTGGTACGGAGCCCACGGCGATGCCGCGGGCGCTGCCCACGCTGGCCGCGCCGCATGACACGCCGGTGGAGACGGCCATCGCGACGGAGCCTCGGGAGTCGCGCGAGGCGTCCCAGCCGGAGGAGAACGAGGCCCCGCGCGCCCGCACCACCGCGGACGACGCGCGCGAGAAGCTGGCCGCCGAGGCCGCCGAGCGAGAGCAGAAGCGCGCGAAGCAGGTGCGCCAGCTGAGCATGGCCGTGTTCGGCATCACCGGTGTGCTGCTCATCATCGGCCTGCTCATCCACTTCCTGTCCCCGGCCGAGGAGGGTGAAATCTCCAACGAGCCGGTCGTCCTGTGGATCACCTCCAAGCCGGAAGGGGCCGCCGTCGTCGTCAACGGCCGGCCGGTGGGGAACACGCCCAGCCGCATCATCGGCGCGGACCAGCGGACGTCCCACACCATCGTCGTCACCAAACCCGGCTACCGCGCCTGGACGCGGCGCTTCACGCCCAACCAGGCGGAGTTCCACCTCAAGGCGGAGCTGGAGGTGGCGCCCGGCACCACCCAGATGGTGTCGGAGATTCCCACCTCCACCACGCTCGACGCGGGAGCCCCGGCCCCGGACGCGGGCACGGGCGCTGTCGCCGCCGCCGTCAACCCTGGCGGCGACGCGGGCACCGCCCTGGATGTGGACGGGGGCCTGGCCTCCACGGACGCGGGGACGGAGTCCGCCGGGGTCGCGGCGGCCACCGGCTCAGACGCCGACCCGCTGGCCAACGACAAGGACCGCGAGATGCGGCGCATGGACTACCCCACGCGCCTGCTGGTGCTGCGGCCCATGTACAACGCGCTGCCGCTGCCGGAGTACCCCACGGCCACCATCGACGTGTCGCCCGGCGCCGCCTACTCCGTGTGGACCGAGGGCAGCGCCGCGTTCGCGGAAGGCGACGGCACCGCGTCCGGCACGCTCGTCTACTACGCGGAGGGCGACCTGCCGCCGGACAACGCCGTGGGCTTCGTCAGCAGCGCGCCGCGCACCATCAAGGGCGCGAAGAAGCTCCACTTCTTCGCCCTGGATGAGACCGGCCCCGAGGACAACCGCGGCTCCATCCGCGTGCACCTGCGGCAGTCCGCGTACATCCCGCCCCGCTCCGTGCTGTTCGAGCCGGAGAAGAACGCCCTGAACGTGAAGCCCCAGCACCAGATGCTGCTGCGCGGCCTCAACCCCAAGTCCACCTACGCCTTCACCGTGCGCGACGACTTCGCGGAGGTGCGCTCCGGCTCCAACGGCCGCGTGCACACGGTGCTGTGCGTGGAGAAGGGCCCCAAGGCCGGGTCCGTGCGCAGCTCGCACCGCCTCTTCGAGACGGGCAAGCGCTACCAGGTGTCCGGCGTGCAGGACCTGCGCTGCCTCTTCCCGGACCTGCAGCTGACGGACAACCAGGGCGCGCTCGACTTCGACATCGTCGACGTGACGAACATGTCCCGCAAGGAACGCGCGGAGGCGCTGCGCGGCGCCAAGCGCAGCGAGCGGTAGCGAGCGGGCACCCGGGCACCCGCCCCGGAGCACGGCCAGCAGGCGGGCGGCAGCTCCACTCCCAGTGCCTCCCTGACGCGCTGCTCCCGCGCGAAGGGGCAGTGCCTACCCTCACGGACATCCACTTCTTCTCTTCTGGAGTCCGTCCATGATGCCTGTCCTGTCCTCCACCGGCCTGGTGCTGCACAACCTGGGGCTCGCCGCCGGGTTCGGCGGTTCGCTCTTCGGCAAGGTGGCCCTCAACCCCGCGGTGAAGGTGATTGGCTCCACGGCGGAGCGCGGTCAGGTGGTGAACGCCGCGTGGAACGGCTTCAACATCGTCAACGCCGCGTCCGTGGGGCTGGCGGCCATCACCTGGCTGGTGGGCCGCTCGAAGCTGACGGGCCGGGAAATCGACCGCACCACGCACGGGCTGGTCATCGCGAAGGACGTGCTCCTGGGCGCCACCGTGGCGCTGGGCGCGGCCAACATCTTCGGAGGGGCCTTCCTGGCGAAGCAGGCACCGGAGGGGGCCGTCCCCTCCGAGACGGGCCTGACGCCCACGGTGGGCACGCCGGAGAAGGCCGCGAAGACGATGAAGGCGCTGGACGTGGGCGGCATCGTCAACCTCGCCGCCATGGCGGGCGTCATCGGCATCACCGCCATCCTCAACATGCGCGCGGGGTCGTCCTCGCGCTGGTCACTGGTCGCCAGGTTCCTTCCGTAAGGGCTCACGGGGGCCGCCGTGCTGCACCCGCGGCCCGGCTCGAAAAGGATGGGAAGGGCACGTGGGCGCGGAGCCGGAAAACGGCACCGGGCCCACGGGTCTTTGTCCCCGGGGCCCGGCGTGGTGCTTCAGGCAGCGCGGACGGCGAACCTCAGATGTCCAGGTTCTGCACGTCCAGCGCGTTGCGCTCGATGAACTCGCGGCGCGGCTCCACCGCTTCGCCCATGAGCAGGGAGAAGATCTCGTCGCTCTCCACCATGTCCTCCACCCGCACCTGGAGCAGCGTGCGGCGGGTGGGGTCCATGGTCGTCTCCCAGAGCTGCTCCGGGTTCATCTCGCCCAGACCCTTGTAGCGCTGCAGGCCCAGGCCCTTCTGCGCGTCCTTGCGGACCGCGGCCAGCACCTCCTGCACGGAGAACGCCGTCACCTCGCCCGCGTCCACCTGGACGCGGTAGGGCGCCTTGCCCAGGGAGTTGAAGACCTCACGCAGGGCAACGAGCTCCAGGTACTCCGGCGAGGACAGGTAGGCGTGGTCGAAGACGGACTCGCGCATGGAGCCGTTCACGTCCGTGGTCACCACCAGCCGCTGGGCCTCCTGCTGCTCCGCGTCCTTCTCCAGCCGCGTGGACAGTCGGCCCACCACCTCCGGCATGCGCCGCTGGCAGTACTCGCGCATGGTGACGAGCTGCGCCTCCACCGCCGGCTCGTCCGACAGCGTCTCCGCGCGCAGGCCGGTGGCCTGCACCAGCGCGTCCACGATGCGCGCGTCGCGGCGCTTGGCCTGCTTCTCCAGCCGCTCCTCGTAGGTGATGACCTTCTCCAGGAGCGCCTTGAAGTCGCTGCCGCCCAGCTCACCGGCGGGCGTCTTCACCCGGCAGTGCTCCGCGGCGATGCGCAGCAGGTACTCGTTGAGGGCGCGCTCGTCCTTGACGTAGCTGTCCTTCTTGTTGCGCGTGACTTTGTAGAGCGGCGGCTGCGCGATGTAGACGTAGCCCCGGTCGATGAGTTCGCGCATCTGCCGGTAGAAGAACGTGAGCAGCAGCGTGCGGATGTGGCTGCCGTCCACGTCCGCGTCCGTCATCAGGATGATGCGGTGGTAGCGCGCCTTCTCCGGGTCGTAGTCCTCCGCCCCGATGCCCGTGCCCAGCGCGGTGATGAGCGTGACGATCTCCGCGCTGGTCAGCATCTTCTCGAAGCGCGCCTTCTCCACGTTCAGGATCTTGCCGCGCAAGGGGAGGATGGCCTGGTTGCGCCGGTCCCGGCCCTGCTTCGCGGAGCCACCTGCGGAGTCGCCCTCCACGATGTACAGCTCGCTCTCGTGCGGGTCGCGGCTCTGGCAGTCCGCGAGCTTTCCGGGAAGGCCTCCGCCGTCCAGCACGCCCTTGCGGCGCACCGTCTCACGCGCCTTGCGCGCGGCGATGCGGGCGCGGCACGCGTCGCCAATCTTCGCCACGACCTTCTTGGCGAGCGGCGGGTTCTCCTCCAGGAAGGACGCGAGCTGGTCGTTCACCATCTGCTCGACCAGGCCCTTCACCTCGCTGTTGCCCAGCTTCGTCTTCGTCTGGCCCTCGAACTGGGGGTTGGAGAGCTTCACGGAGATGACCGCGGAGAGGCCTTCACGCGCGTCCTCACCGGTGGGCGTCTCCTTCAGGTCCTTCCAGACGCCGCCCTTCTCCGCGTAGCTGTTGAGCGTGCGCGTGAGCGCGGCCTTGAAGCCGGACAGGTGGCTGCCACCCTCGTGGGTGTTGATGTTGTTGGCGAAGGTGAAGATGCGCTCGTCGTAGCCATCGTTCCACTGCATGGCGATTTCCAGCGACACGCCCTCGCGCTCCGACTTGATGTAGACGGGCTTGTCGTGCAGCGCTTCCTTCGCCTTGTTGAGGTACTCCACGAAGGAGGAGATGCCGCCGTCGAACTTGAAGTCGTGCTCCTTCTGGGTGCGCTCGTCGCGGATGGTGATGTGCAGGCCCGCGTTGAGGAACGCGAGCTCGCGCAGGCGCTGGCTGAGCGTCTCGAAGTTGAAGTCCACCGTCTCCATCACCATGGAGTCCGGCTTGAAGTGGATCGTCGTGCCGCGCTTGTCCGTGGTGCCCACTTCCTGGGGCGAACCGTTGGACACGCCGCGCGCGTAGGACTGCTCGTAGACCTTGCCGGCGCGCTGGACGCGGACCTTGAACCACTCCGACAGGAAGTTCACGCAGGTGACGCCCACGCCGTGCAGGCCGCCGGACACCTTGTACGCGCCGTTGCCGAACTTGCTGCCGGCGTGCAGCTCCGTGAGGACGACCTCCAGCGTGTCCTTGCCCTTGAACTTGGGGTCGGGGTGCGGGCCCACGGGGATGCCGCGGCCGTTGTCCTGGACGCTGAGCGAGCCGTCGACGTGGATGACCACGTCGATGTCCGTGCAGTGGCCAGCCAGGGCCTCGTCCACGGAGTTGTCGACGACCTCGTACACGAGCTTGTGGAGCCCGTAGGTCATCGTGTCGCCGATGTACATGCCGGGGCGCTTGCGGACGGCCTCCAGCCCTTCGAGCTTGGTGATGGCGTCCGTTCCATACTCGGCGGGCGGCGCGGCCGGCGCGACACCGGTAGCGGGGGTCTTTTCCATGTGAAGCGTGTCCTTGGGAAAGGCTGCCGTTGCGACAGGGCTCAAGCCCGTTGTGCCTACCACCACCGGGCATCCCGGACAAGCTCCGGGAGCCCACGCAAGGCTGCGGAAAGATTCATGAATCAGGCGTCGAAACGCGAGGGCGGGAGGCGCTCCTCCAGCGCCGCGATCAACTCTTCATAAACAGCCTTGCGGGCGAAAAGATGTCGCGTGACGAGCACCCTTCCCTCCTCCTTGAGGAACAGGCCCAGCACGCTCCCTTTGCGGCCGACCTTGCGCACGGAATCAATCTGTCCCCAGTGCAACTCCAGCGGCTGGCCGCTGAAGGGGCGGGCCACCCGCACGCCCGCGGCGTCCAGGGTGATGCCCCACTGTGCGCGGGGGCGCAGGCGGTGGACGGAGACGAGGAAGGTCAGCATCAGGCCCGCGCTGATGCCGGCCCGCGCCATGGCGACCAGCCCTCCGCCGCCCCGGTAATCCGCCAGCGCCCAGGCGGTGAGGACGGCCAGGAGGCACGCGCCCAGGATGAGGGCGATTCGGGTGGGACGCGGATCGAACGAGAAGAAGCGCGGGGTCATGGTGGCGGCAGGAAGAGGGACGGAAACCTAACCCCCTGGCGCACGGTGTGCGCGTCCTTTCCTCTGGGGCTGTTCTTTGGCCGTCGTCCCCGCGCATAGGCTCCCGGCCCGCAATGACGGATGCCGAGCTCACCTTTCGACTGCACACCAACCTCATCGCCTTCAAACGACTGCAAGCCGAGCGCGGCCCGCTGCGCCACCTGCACCTCCCCGGCGTGGACGCGTTCGCGCTGCCTGGCTACCAGGACGCGCACTTCCAGCAGGTCCTCTTCACGGACACGGACGCGCTGGCCGCCGCGCTGCCCGCCGTCGCGGACTTCTACCGGGGACATGGGCTGCCGCGCTGGCGGGTCACCCTGACGCCGGGGCAGCGGGACGCGACGCGCGTGCTGGGCGCTGCGGGCTACCGGCCGGACTTCACCGTGGTGGCCATGGGGGCCTGGCTGCACGAGCTGCCGGACGCGGCGCCCGGGGTGCCGGTGGAGCCCGTGGAGGACCTGAACGACCTGGTGGAGATCAACGTCCAGACCTACGGCGCCGAGTGGCGGGACATCCTCTCCGTGTGGCAGCGGCCGCCCCGCCTGCCGGTGCACACCGTGGTGGCGCGCGAGCACGGCCGGGCGCTGTCCTGCGGGCTGGTGGTGGACGTGGCGGACACGGCGGGCGTGTACCTGGTGGCCACCCACCCGGAGGCCCGGGGGCTGGGGCTCGCGTCAGCGGTGATGCGGGGCATCATCTCCGAGGCGCGCAAGCGCGGGTGCACCGCGATGGTGCTCCAGTCCACCCCGGCGGGCATCCGCGTGTACCGGCACCTGGGCTTCCGGGACCTCGGTCCCTGGGAGCACTGGGTGCCCCCGGCACGCTGAAGCCGCGCGGCTTCAGCGCAGCGCTTCCAGCTCCTCCAGCGTCTCCAGCACCCGCTGGGGCTCCTCCAGGCCGTGGAGCCGGTCCGCCAGCCCACGCCCGGCGAGCCTGGCCACGTGCGCCAGCCGCATCAGCCGCGCGCGGCCCACGTGGCCATCCACCAGCGCCACCACCAGCCGCAGGGGCTGGCCGTCCGGCGCGTCCATCTTCAGGGGCCGGGCCAGCGTCACCAGCGCCGCCACCGGGGCCGCGCCGGCCACGAACGCGTGCGGCACCGCCACGCCGTTGCCCACCTGGGACGGGGCGTCGCCCTCGCGCTGGCGCAGGCCCTCCGCGAGCGCCGCCCCATCCACGCCGGGCAGGGCCGCCGCCAGCCGCCCGGCCGCCACGTCGAGCGCGTCCTCGTAGTCCCCGCAGGACAGCTGCACCACCACCCGCTCCGGGGACAGCAGCGGCGCCAGCGGGGGCACGGGCTCGTTGCCGCGCACCTCGCGCAGGGGGAACTCCGCGTCCAGGAAGGCCCGCACGCGCGCCAGCTGCGCGCCGGTGAGCTTGCGGCGCGCGATGTCCAGCATCAGCGTCCCCGCAGCGGGCACGTCCTCCAGGTAGCCCGCCACGTACGGGCTCACCCGGTTGGCCACGTCCATGAGCAGCGCCGGGGGCACGTCCAGCTCCCGGGCGATGGCCGTCAGCCGCTCCTGCGTGGGCGGCGCGTCCACGCCGTTCTCCACGCGGCTCAGGTACGCGCTGGACACGCCGATGCGGCGGGCGAGGTCGCGCAGGGACAACCCCGCGTCCACTCGCAGCAAGCGAAGTGTGGCTCCCAGGTGCATGGCGCTCAGCTCCTCGCGCCGAGCGGCTGTGTCGTCTCCGGAGGCGCCCCCTGCTTCCGGGCCTGCTCCGGGGGCTGGGCCAGCGCCGTCGCCGCCTCCGGGTGGTGCACGAGCAGCAGCGAGGCGGGCGCGTCGCGAACGATTCGCTCGCGCTGCACGCCGAACAACCGGTCTTCCAGGCCCCATTCAGCCCCCAGGCCCACCACCACGAGGTCGTAACCCGCCTTCGCTTCCTCCAGCGCTGCCTCTTCCGGCGACACGTGGCGCACCACCTTGAGCTTCACGGAGGCGCCCTCGTCCGCGGGGAACAGCTCCTCCACCTGCGCGCGGCCCGCGCCCGAGCCATCGGGCGAGGTCACGTGCAGCACCGTCACCTCCGCGCCGGCCTGCTTCACCAGCCGCCGCGCCAGGCCCAGCGCCGCGCGGTCATGCCGGCTGCCCACGAAGGGCACCAGCACCCGGCGCACCTGCGCGAGGCCCCGGTCCACCAGCACCGCCACCGTGCCGCCCGCCTCCTGCATGACCTCGTGCACCGTGCCGCCCAGCACCGTCTGGCTGAAGAGCGGCTTGTGCCAGCCCAGGAGCACCAGGTCCGCGCGCTTGGCCTGCGCCGTGCGGCAGATGTCCCGCGCGGGCTCCGACGACACGAACGACAGCGTGCGCACGGACAGCCCCAGCGTCTCCGCGCGGCCCACCAGGGGCGCCAGCGCGCCGCCGGACGCGGCCATGGGGTCCAGTGCCCCTTCCCCTCGGGCCTTGAGCGAGCGCTCCGGGGACAGGAGGTGCAGCGCGTAGAGGTTCGCCTCCTTGCGCTCGCCTGACAGCGCGCGCGACAGCACCGCCATGCCCGGGCCGGCCTGCCCGTGCGACACGCACAGGAGCACCGTGTACGCGGACGCGGGCAGTGTCGGCTCCGGCGCGCCCAGCAGCTGGTCACGCGCCTGCTCCTCCGGCGAATACAGCAGGCGCAGGAACGGCGTGGTCATGAAGGTCGTGACCAGCGCCATGATGACCATCATCGTGAAGAGCGTGGGCGAGATGACGCCCAGGTCCAGGCCCAGGTTGAGCACGATGAGCTCCATCAGGCCGCGCGTGTTCATCAGGATGCCGATGGCGCCCGCCTCCCGCCACCGCAGGCCCGTGAGGCGCGCGGCCACCGCGCTGCCACCGAACTTGCCCAGGCAGGCCAGGACGATGATGGCGCCGCACGTGAGCCACGCCTCGGGCGAGGACAGCAGGCCCATCTGCGTGCGCAGGCCGCTGAAGGCGAAGAACACCGGCAGGAGCAGCACGACGGCCATGTCCTCCAGCTTCTCCGCCAGCGCCGCCGCCAGCCCGCCCTCCTTGGGAATCACCGCGCCGAACATGAAGGCGCCAAAGAGCGAGTGGATGCCGATGGACTCGGTGGTCCACGCGGAGCCCAGCAGCAGCACCATGGTGATGGCCACCACGTTCTGGGTGAGCCCCTCGCGGTTGGCCACGCGCGCGCCCAGCCGGGCGAGGAACGGCTTCACCAGCAGCAGCATGAAGGCGATGTAGAGCAGCGCGAACAGCGTGGTGAGCCCCGCGTGCGCCAGGTCCGACGCGCGCACCAGCGACACCACGAACGCCAGGATGCACCACGCCGTCACGTCATCCACCGCCGCGCACGCGATGGCGATGGCGCCCAGCTTCGACTGCATCAGCCCGCGCTCGGTGAGGATGCGCGCCAGCACCGGGAAGGCCGTGATGCTCATGGACACGCCCATGAACAGCACGAACGAGGAGAACGGCACGTCCGGGCTGGACAGCGACTTGTACAGCCACAGCGCGCCCGCCCCCGCGCCCAGGGCGAACGGGACGACGATGCTGGAGTGGCTGATGGCCACCGACGCGTGCCCCCGCCCCTTCAGCAGCTTGGGGTCCAGCTCCAGGCCGATGAGGAACATGAAGAGCACCAGGCCGACCTCGGCCAGCATCTTCAGGAACGGCATGGACTCCGCCGGGAACAGCCAGTGCATGGCGTCCGGCGCCAGCCAGCCCAGGAGCGACGGGCCCAACGCGATACCCGCCACCACCTCCGCGATGACCAGGGGCTGCCCCAGCCAGCGAGCGCCCCGGCCAATGAGCCGGGACACCGCGATGATGACGATGAGCTGGATCAGCAGGTGGGCGAGCATGTGGGGATTCATCGGACAGGCCTCGCTGGGAAAGTGCTAAGGGAGCACTTACCAGGGCGTCTCGCGCAGCGTCAACCCAGGCGAGACGGGCAGTCCGCCCGGAAGCTCAGGCGGCTTCGGGGACCTTGTTGGCGGCCACGGCCTTGAGGAGCGTCTCCACGTCCACCGGCTTGCGCAGGTAGCCGCAGGCGCCCATCTCCTCGGCGACCTGGCGCGCGTTGGCGGAGGCGGAGAAGACGAGCACGGGGATGTCCCGCCACGCCTCCACCTGGCGCATCTGCCGGCCAAAGGTGGCGCCGTCCATCACCGGCATCATCATGTCCAGCAGGACCAGGGCCGGGGGCACCGGCTCCCGGCGGAGCACCTCCAGCGCCTGGAGGCCGTTGCCCGCGCCGAACACGGTGTAGCCCGCGTCGCGAAGCACTTCCTCCAGCGCCTCCCGCAGGTCCGTGTCGTCATCCACCACCAACACCGGCCGACTCACTCGCGCGTCTCCTTCTCCAGCGGCAGCTCCAGCGTGAAGCGCGCGCCCTCTTCGGAGGCGGGCTCCGCCCAGGCCCGTCCACCGTGCGCCTCCGCGGCGCGGCGGGCGAGGTAGAGCCCCAGGCCCAGGCCTCCATACGAGTGCGAGCTGACCGCGCGGCCGAAGCGCTCGAAGATGCGCTCCACCTGGTCCACGGGCACGCCGATGCCCCGGTCGCGCACCTGGATGCGCGCGAAGCTCCCCTCCCGCCCCACGTCCACCTCCACCGGCCGTCCCGAACCGAACTTGAGCGCGTTGGATATCAACGCCGCCACCGCCTGGTCCACCCGAAGCCGGTCCCACGTCCCCCACAGTCCACGGCGGGGAGACTGGCGCAATTCGCACCCGGCCGCGCGGGCCTCCGCCTGGTAGCGGTCCAGCACCTCGGCGACCAGCTCCTCCAGGTCGAAGCGCTCGGGCATCAGCGACAGCTCGCCGCTGGACAGCTGCGACACGTCCAGGAGGCCCTCCACCAGCGTGCCCAGCCGGCGCACCTGGCGCACGCTGCGCTCCAGGCGCGTCACCACGTCCGGCTCCAGCCGGTGCGCCTCCGAGCGCTGCAGGAGCGTGCCCAGCTGCAGCCGCAGCGTGGTGAGCGGCGTGCGCAGCTCGTGCGCGGCCACGGTGAGGAACTCGTCGCGCAGGCGCACCGCCTCGCGCGCCTCCTGGAAGAGCCGCGCGTTCTCCAGCACCAGCCCCGTCCTGCGCGCCAGCTCCTGCGCCAGCGCCAGGTCCACCGGCGCGAGCGTGCGCTCACCCAGCGTGCCCATGGACAGCACGCCCAGCCGGCCCTCGTTGCCGGGCAGGGCCACGTTCACCACCGAGCGCAGCCCCAGCCCGTCGATGGCGCGCTGGTGCGCCACGTCCCGGGTGATGGGCTCCGGGCGCTTGCGCACGTCCGGCATGAACTCCGGCTGGCCGGTGCGCAGCACGTGCGAGGGCCCCGCGGCGGCCTGGGGGTCCAGCGGGAAGCGCTGGTCCAGCTTCCAGGCATGGGCGCGCCGCTCCGCGTCCGGGTGCGCCAGCGCCACCAGCCGCAGGCCGCCCTGGTCCGGGTCCTGGAGGAAGAAGGCACACCAGTCCGCCACCCGGGGCACCATCAGCTGCACCAGCTGATCCAACCGCGCCGCCTGCTCCAGGGACGCGGTGAGCAGCTCGCTGGCCTTGGACAGGATGTCCCGGTCCACGTCCGCCCGCGCGCGCTCGCGCCGCACGCGCGTCTCGTCCAGCTCGCGCGCCACCGCCGGGCCCAGCCGGGCCATCCGGTCCTTGGAGAAGCAGTCGCGCGCGCCCGCCTTCATCAGCGTGACGGCCTGGTCCTCGCTCAGCTCGCTGGACAGGACGATGAGGGGCACGTCCCGCCCCTGCGCGTGCAGGAGCGACAGCACGTCCAGCGCGGTGAAGCGCGGCAGCCGGTAGTCGCACAGCACCAGGTCCCAGGGCCCGGTGGCCAGCGCGTCCCGCAACGCCTCCATCGTCTCCACGCGCCGGGCCATGGGCAGATAGCCCGACTGCTCCAGCTCCGCCGTCACCAGCGCCGCGTCGTTGACGCTGTCCTCCACGAGCAGCAGCCGGAAGGGCGTCATGCCCGGGCTCCGCCGGTCAGCCCCGGGGCCCGACATCGCCCCTCCGGCCGGGAGCCTCGTGCTGCATCCATTCGCGTTGCTCCTCCCGTGGGGTGTAGGCCGCTTTCACCCCATGCTAGTGGCCCTGCCTGTCACGCCAGCGGGAGAAATGGCGGACGTTCAGCACCGAGCGCTGGCTGGTGAACGTCCTGCGCCAGCGCCCGGTGCCACAGGGCGCAATATCCCAGGATTACCAGGAAACGTCGTACTCACTGTCCAGCAGGGACAGCTGCCGCCCGTGCACCTGGACATCCTGGGCGCCCACCGCCTCCAGGGCGGCCTGGAGCACGCCCTCGTGGTACGGCACGGGCATGAAGTCCCGGCGCATCACGAAGCGGGCGCTGTGGTCTCCCGTCCAGAGGACGCTGCGCTCGCCGTAGGTCACCGCGGCGCGGTAGCCCTCGGCCATGTGCTGGAGCATCCGCCAGGGGTTGCCGGCGGCGGCCTGCATCAGCTCCCGGCCGAACATGGAGGCCAGGAAGTCCACCGTGGCCTGCGTCCCGATGTAGCGCAGCGCCTGCTCCCAGTCGCCCAGCTGCGGGCGCAGGACCCGCGTCGCCTCGGCCGTCATCTCCAGGAAGCGCGTCACCGGGTACAGCTCCGCGGCGTTGAGCTCCTTCAGTCCGGACGCCGCCAGGCACTTCGCCCCGGCCTCCTCGCCCTGGAGGAAATTCACCACCCCCACCACGCCCTGGAAGAACATCCCGCGCGCCCCGTCTTCCGGGGTCGCGGCCAGGCACCGTTCCGTCAGGTGCCACGCCGCGAACTCCTCCGCCCAGCCCGCCGCCCTCGTCGAACCTTCCACCGGTCCGCGATCCATACCGACCTCCACTGCCACCTCAGGCGCTGGAATCGGACCACCCGCTCCACGGGTCCCGTCCGCCAGCGCAGCCCTTCCCCCTCACAGGTGCCGGGGCCCACGCCCCGCTCACACCGTGCAGCCCAATCACACAATTCCGCCAGAACGACAAGAAATCCCAGTAACCCGGGAAGTACCTGTCATTATCCACCAACTTACACAAATCTAATGGGAGCGCGGACGAGTTTTCTTGTGGCCCAAGAAATAAATGGGGGTCAGGCCCCTCACTCCAGGCCCTACCCGGAGAGGGCGGCCTGGGCGGCGGCGACGGCGGTTCCGGCGGCGGCGGCGCGGTGGCCAGCGGCGTGGAGGGCGCGCTCGATGGCGCCCACGGTGACGAGCACGTCCCCGGGGCTGACGCGGTTCATGTGGCCCACGCGGAAGTAGCGCGGCTTGATTTCAGGGTGGAGGCCGCCGGCGATGGCCACCCCCTGCGCCTTCACGCGGCCCACGAGCGACGCGTCCACGCCGTCCGGGTAGTACACGGCGCTCAGGGTGTTGGCGGCCACGTCCTCCGAGGTGGGGACGAGCTTGAGGCCCAGCGCGCTCCAGGCGGCGCGGAAGGCGCGGGCCATGCGGCGGTGGCGCTCGAAGCGGGCCTCCATGCCCTCCGCCAGGATCTGCCCCAGGCTGACGTCCAGCGCGCACACCAGGGACGTGGGCGGGGTGGCGAAGTAGGCGGGCTTGCCGGCTTCGTAGGCCTCCATGATGGGAAGCCACTCCGCCCAGTCCGCGTACACGCTGGCGACGGGCGCCTTGCGCGCCTTCCACGCGGCGATGGCGCGGGGGCTCACGGTGAGGAGCGCCAGGCCCGGCGGCACGCCCACCGCCTTCTGGCTGGCGGTGAGGTACACGTCCGCGCCCCACGCGTCCTGGTGGAAGGCTTCACCGGCGGTGGCGCACACGCCGTCCACCACGGCCAGGACGCCGTACTGGCGCGCGGCCTTCACCAGCGGCTCCACCGGCGCGAGCACCGCGGTGGAGGTGTCCACGTGGGTGACGGTCATCAGCTTGAAGCCGCCGCCGCGCAGCTCCGCCTCCACCTGGGCCACGTCCGGGGCGCTGCCCACGGCGCCTGCGCGCACGTGCGTCACCTTCGCGCCGTGGCGCTCCAGGATGTGCGCCATGCGGTCGCTGAAGTAGCCGGTGTTCACCACCAGCGCGCGGTCGCCGGGCTCGATGAGGTTGGCCACGGCGAGCTCCATGGCCAGGGTGCCGCTGCCGGAGACGACGAAGGGCTGGGCGCCGGGGGCGAGCGACACCTCGCGCAGGCGCTTGAGGGCCCGGCCGAAGGTGGCGATGAAGCCCGCGTCCAGGTGACCGGGCACCGGCCCGGACATCGCCTGCAACACGTCCGCGTCCACGTCCACCGGCCCGGGAATCATCAACAGGTCTCTCACGGCGCCACTCCTCCTGAAGGCCCCCTCCGGACAGCCGGAGGGCGGTCCCCCACTGTGAGCAGCGCGGGCCCGGCTTGTCCACGCAGGAAAAAGAAGACGCCGGAGCCCCGTACAGAGGGGACTCCGGCGTCTGTGACTTCAGGAAGCGAAGCCGTGGACTAGCGGTACGTCGCGGTCACGCTGTCCGCGCGGGCCACCTGGCCGGGCGTGAACTGGTTCATGCAGTTGTCGTCGGTGTAGTCCATGAAGTTGTAGATGGGGTCCGCGCCGCCGCCCGCGCAGGTGTCACGGCCGGCGGGGCAGCCGTACGCGGGCGAGGCCTCCGGCGGCGTGTCGCTGACGGAGTCGCCCGTGGCGGTGCAGCCGCCCTGGAACGTGTGATACAGGCCCAGCCAGTGGCCGACCTCGTGCGTGCCCGTGTCGCCCTCGTTGTAGGGGGCCGCGGTGCCGCCGGGGACGCTGCTGTAGAGCATGACCACGCCGTCCATGGAGGGCTGCTTGGCGTAGCTGGAGGGGAAGGTCGCCCAGCCCAGCAGGCCGCCGGACAGGTTCGCCGTGTAGATGTTCAGCGACTCCGGGCCGCCCTTGCGCAGGGCCTGCTTCATCTTCTTCTCCGCCCCGCCGCCCTGGCCCAGCGCGAACCACTGGCTGTTGGTGGTGCGGTCCGTGCCGGCCAGCGTGAACTTGAACGGGGTGTTCGCGTACGCCGCGTTCAGCACGTTCATCTGCGCGGTGATCTGCGAGTCCGGGATGTCGCCGTTGGCGATGCCCGTGCCCTTGCGGATGACGTGGAAGTACACGGGCACGTTCACCGAGCCCACCGCGCGCTTCGCGGACACGCCACGGGCCGCGATCGCCGCATCGACCTCCAGCTTCTCGTCGGCGGACAGCTCCTCCGTCGCACAGCCGCGGTGCGGGATGGCCTGGGTGTTGGTGGTCTCCTCCGCGGGAGCGGGAGTCTGCTCCTCGGTGGTGGGGGCGTTGTTGTTACAGCCCGCCAGGGACATCAGGGTGCCAAAGACAACCACGAGACGACCACCACGCTGCGCGACGTGACGAAGCATCGTTTCCCAGCTCCTCAGGAAAGGGGTGAAACACTGATACGCGGATGAAACAGCGCATGTCAAATCACGCGATAAAATTGAACTCTCAGCAAAACACCAAAGACAGACCAAGCGTCACAGGGCCGGGAGACGGCCTGTCCGTGAATCACCCTGGAAATGGAAAATGCCGGAGCCCCCTTTGACGGGGACCCCGGCATTTGAAAAACGGCCACAGCCCTGCGTGATTTTTCTAGCGGTACGTGGCGGTGAGGCTGTCCGCGCGGGCGCTCTGGCCGGCGGTGAACTGGTTCATGCAGCTGTCGTCGGTGTAGTCCATGAAGTTGTAGATGGGGTCCGCGCCGCCACCGGAGCAGGTGTCACGGCCGGCGGGGCAGCCGTACGCGGGCGAGGCCTCCGGGGGCGTGTCGCTGACGGAGTCACCCGGGCTGGAGCAGCCGCCCTGGAACGTGTGGTACAGGCCCACCCAGTGACCCACTTCGTGCGTGCCCGTGTCGCCCTGGTTGTAGGGGGACGCCGTGCCGCCGGGGACGCTGCTGTAGAGCATGACCACGCCGTCCATCTTCGGCTGGCTGGTGTAGCTGGAGGGGAAGGTCGCCCAGCCCAGCAGGCCACCGGACAGGTTCGCCGTGTAGATGTTCAGCGACTCCTTGCCACCCTTGCGCAGGGTGTTCTTCATGTTCTTCTCGTTGGTGCTGCCCTGCGCCAGGTTGAACCAGGTGCTGTTCGTGGTGCGGTCCGTGCCGGCCAGCGTGAACTTGAACGGCGTGTTCGCGTACGCCGCGTTCAGCACGTTCATCTGCGCGGTGATCTGCGAGTCCGGGATGTCGCCGTTGGAGATGCCCGTGCCCTTGCGGATGACGTGGAAATAGACGGGCACGTTCACGGAGCCCACCGCGCGCTTCGCGGACACGCCGCGGGCCGCGATCGCCGCCTCGATCTCCAGCTTCTCGTCCGCGGACGGCTCCACGGTCGCGCAGCCACGGTGCGGAATGGCCTGCGCGTTGGTGGTCTCCTCCGCGGGAGCGGGAGTCTGCTCCTCGGTGGTGGGGGCGTTGTTGTTACAGCCCGCCAGGGACATCAGGGTGCCAACGACCACCGCGAATCGACCGCTGCGCTGCGCGACGTGACGAAGCATGGTTCCCAACTCCTCGAAAACTAGGGGGGAGCGGGAATACGATTTTAGTGACTCCAGAGTCAATCCACGGACAGTCCTGGAAACATTGTAAAACCGTATGAGCACATACGACGTCTCGCCGCGTGAACCATCCCGCCTTGATGACGCGGCGGGCTGGCTCAGGGCGTTGACGCGGGAGCCGGGGCCGGTGCGGCGGTGTCGCCCGCGTCCGGGGCGGGCGTGAGCGGGGTGGGCGCCGTCTGGGGGGCTCCCACCTGCTCCAGGGACTCGCGGTTGCTGACGGAGAAGCGCACCAGGGCGCGGAGGATGCGGTTGCGCTTCACGTTGCCCAGCACCTCGCGCAGGTCGTCGTAGACGGTGGGGTCGTTGACGAGCGCGCCCAGGGTGCCGTCGCCCTTGGCCACGGTGGCGGTGATGGTCTTGATGTCCGCGGCGGCGCTGCCCAGGTCCGCGAACATGCCCTTGGCGTCGCCGTAGATGAGCTGGTGCACGGCGCCGTTGGGGCTCTTCTTCGCGTCCTCCAGCAGGCCCGCGAGCTGGCCGGCGGCCGCCCCCAGCTCCCGCATGGCCACCGCGCCGTCCTGGCCGTAGATGAGCGCGTGCGCGGTGCCGTCGCCCCGGCGCACCTCGGACAGGATGGCCTCCACGTGGCCCAGGGCTCCGTCCATGCGCTTCGCGGCGCCGGACGCGTTGGCCAGCAGCGTGTTCACCTCCTGGCCCGTGCGCGGGTCGTAGATGAGCGCGTGCAGGGCGCCGTTGCCCTTCTCCACCTCCTCCATGATGGAGCGCAGCGAGGCGACGCTCCTGGCCAGGTCCCGCGACAGGTCCGGGTTCGTGTAGACCTTCACGGCCTCCTTGAGCGACTCGCTGATTTCGACGGAGTTCTCCATCACGCGGCTGGCGCTGGTCATCAGCTTGGACAGGTCCCCGCCGCTGCTGGACTGGATGACGCCGCCGGGCTCCACGGCGGGCTGGTCCGCGCTGCCCAGGGAGATGTCCACCGCCTTGTCGCCCAGCACGCCCATGCTGGTGAGGCGGGCCACGGAGTCCTTGCGGATGCGGTTCGCGTAGGCGCTGGCCACCTGGAGCTCCACCATCAGGCGGCTGTCCTTCAGGTCCTGGGAGAAGGACACGCTGTTCACGCGGCCCACCTTCAGGCCGCCAATCCACACGGGGGACTGGTCGCTCAGGCCGTCCACGCTGTTGAAGTAGGCGTGGAAGATGACCTGGCGTTGAAAGAGATTGGACTCGCGGCCGATGAAGAAGACGACGACGCCAGCCACGGCGAGGCCAACGGCGACGAAGAGGCCCGCGCGCACGGCCAGGCGCTTCTCCTTCGAGGTCGACGTGAAGAGACTCATGGTGTTCCCCGGGGGTTCAGCTCCAGGCGGCGCGCGTCGATGAAGGCGCGCACCTCCGGCACCTGGGAGCGGCGCATCTCCTCCGGGGTGCCCACCTGGACGATCTTCCGGTTGGCCAGCATGGCCATCCGGTCCGCCAGCACGAAGGCGCTCACCATGTCGTGCGTGACGACAATGGACGTGGCGCCCAGGCGCTGCTTCATCGAATCAATCAACTCGTTGATGGTCTGCGTGGTGACGGGGTCCAGGCCCGTCGTGGGCTCGTCCCAGAGGATGACCTCGGGTTCCGTGGCGATGGCGCGCGCCAGGCCCACGCGCTTGCGCATGCCGCCGGACAGGTCCGACGGCATCAGCTTCTCCGTGTTGGGCAGGTCCACCAGCTCCAGCTTCTCCGCCACGCGCTTCTGGATCTCCGCGCGGGACATGGTGGGGAAGTGTTCGCGCAGCGGGTACGCCACGTTGTCCGCCACGCTGAGCGAGTCGAACAGCGCCGCGCCCTGGAACACCATGGCCACGTGCTTGCGGACCTCCAGGAACTGCTCCTCGGAGAACTTCGCCAGGTCGTAGCCTTCGAACAGGATGCTGCCGCCGTCCGGGTGCAGCAGGCCGATGAGGCACTTGAGCAGCACGCTCTTGCCCACGCCGGAGCCGCCCAGCACCACCAGCGTCTCGCCGGCGCGCACGTCCAGGTCCACGCCGTCGTAGATGCGCTTGGAGCCGAACTGCTTGATGAGCCCGTCGAAGCGGATGAGCTCCTCGCCCGGAGTGGGCTTGCGGAAGCTGAACGGGACGGCGGGGTCTCGGTGGTGATGGTGGGCCTTGCGCATGGTGCGGGCGGCTTCAGAAGTAGAGCGTGATTTTCGTGATGAAGAAGTCCGCCAGGCACACGGTGACGGAGGTGATGGCCACCGTCTGCGTGGTGGCGCGGCCCACGCCCTCCGTGCCGCCCTCCACCGCCAGCCCCTTGAAGCAGCCGACCAGGCCGATGATGAGCCCGAACACGGCGCCCTTGATGACGCCGGAGACGAAGTCGCCCATCAGCACGGCATCCAGCGCGCCCTGGGAGAACTGGTCCAGGGAGATGCCGTACTGGGACCTCACCACCAGGGCGCCCGCCACCAGGCCCACCACGTCCGAGAACACGGTGAGCACCGGCAGCACGATGAGGCACGCGAACACGCGCGGCACCACCAGCTTGCGCAACGGATCCGCGCCCAGCGCGCGGATGGCGTCCACCTGCTCCGTCACGGTCATGGAGCCCAATTCCGCGGCGATGCCTGAGCCGATGCGCGCGCCCACGGTGAGGGCGGTGAGCACCGGGGCCAGCTCCCGGAACAGCGTGAGGATGACCACGCGGCCCACGGTGTACTGCACGCCGAAGCGCGCGAGGAAGTAGCCGAACTGCAGGGAGATGACGAGCCCGGCGAACGTCGCGGTGAGCAGCGCGATGGGCAGCGAGCGCACGCCCAGGGATTCGGTGTGGAAGATGAGGCCGGCCCAGTCGTAGGGAGGGCGCACGGCGCGGCTGAACACCTGGCCCGTCATGACGGACAGGGCGCCCAGGGACTCCATGCGCTCGCGCAGGCGTTCCTTGAGGCTGGGGCCGCCGGCGAAGAGCTTCGCCTCGGGCATCATCGCTGGCGCTCCGCGTGGAAGCCCTGGAAGAGGCTCTCGAAGTCCGCCATGCGCGCGTCGGCGGTGCCCACGGGGGCGACGTAGCTGAAGTCGAAGACGCAGTTGTCCTTCTTCACCACCACGAGTTCCAGGGAGACGGGCACACCGTCGAGCTTCGCGACGTAGCGGCTTCGCAGGGCCTCGCGCTCGTCCAGGGTGAAGGTGCGCTGGCCCAGGTCCTGGCGCTCGGTGAAGCCCATGAGCAGGTGCTTGGTGAGGACCTGGAGGGACGGGTCGTCGTGGTCCCGGCAGGTGGCGTTGGTGGCGATGATGCGGCCGGTGTCGCCGCGCTCCACGAAGGCGAGGTCGTTGTCGGCGAAGCCGCGGCGCTCCCAGACGTCGTTGGACAGCGGGCCGACGCGGTACTTCACGTCGGACTTCTGGAGCACCGAGTCCTCGAACGTCGCGCGGTGGCACCCCGCGAGGAGGGCGGACAGCACGAGCGTCAGCAGCAAGCGCGACATGGCACCATTTCGTTCGTCCCGGGTCCGCCCGGTGGGACGGCGGGCATGGTCATGGTGCACGCCCGTCAGGTCCGCAAGGACTTCGTCGGAGCGAACGTCGACTCACGGACGCGCGCCCGCCGAGGGCCCGCCGCCCTGATCGGGCTCCGGACGGAAGTCAGAGGCGGGGTGCCCCCGAGCTTGCAGAGGGCGCATCTTCAGCCGGGAGCCGGGGGGATTCTCACGAGGAGGATTCGATGGACGGCGGGCTGGCGATATTCGGATTCGGGTTGTTCATGCTGTCGATTGCCTCGCTGTACGCGCGCACGGCGTACTGGCTGGCATGGCCGCTGCTGGCCATCTCCATGCTGGCCATGGGAATGGCGTTCAGCGAGTCGAAGCGCCTGCGGGACCTGTCGCTGGGGATCGCCGCGGTGCTGGGGGTGTTGTTCATCGCCGCGCTGGCCGTGGGCACCGTGTGGTGGCTGACGCTGGCGGTGTTCCTGTTCGCGGTGGCGTTCGGGCTGCTCTGGGCGGAGTTCCGCTTCGAGTACTTCGGGCACGTGACGCGGCAGGAATTGCCCCACCATCAGCGCCGGTCGGTGCACTGGCCCTGGCACCGGCGGCGGGTGCACTAGGGTTGTGACGGGGACTCGGTGGCCACCTGTCCCGCGTGGACGGTGAGCCAGAGGCTGTCACTGGCGGCGGCGGCTCTCACGAGCCCCGCGTCGGTGGTGGTGAGGAAGACCTGCGCGCCGCTCCGGGCCAGGTAGCCCATGAGATAGGCATTGCGCTCGGGGTCCAGCTCACTGGAGACGTCATCCAGCAGCAGCAGGGGGAGGAAGCCCATGGCGGCCTCCAGGTTTTCAATCTCGGCGATCTTCCAGCCGAGCACCAGGGCGCGCTGCTGCCCCTGGCTCGCGTAGGCGCGCGCGCTGCGGCCCCCCAGCGTCACGGACACGTCGTCCACGTGCGGGCCCACGGAGGTGAAGCCGCGGTCCAGGTCGCGGCGCAGGCGCGCGGAGAGGGCTTCGCGCAGGGCGGAGGCGAGCGCGGCCTCGTCGGCGTGGGCGAAGTCGGCGCCGAGGTGCGCGGGGTGGTAGCCGTAGACGGCGGGGTCGGCGGTGCGGCCGATGGACGCGAAGGTGGCCTGGGCGCGGGGCGCGAGCTCGGCCATCAGGGCGCGGCGGCGGGCGTAGAGGCGGGCGCCCGCGCGCGCGAGGGTTTCGTCGTACGCGTCGAGGTACGCGGCGTCGACGGTGGCGCCTTCACGGAGCAGGCGGTTGCGGTTCTTGAGGGCGCGGGCGTACTCGCGGCTTTCCTTGAGGAAGGCGGGGAAGCGGTTGAAGACGGCGCGGTCGAGGAAGGCGCGGCGGGCGTCGGGGCCGCCCTTGATGACCTCCAGGTCATCGGGCGTGAAGGCGACGACGGAGACGCCGCCAAAGTAGTCCTCGAGGCTGGCGGCCTTCTTGCCGTCCACGAGGGCCTGGCGGGTGCCGCCGCCGACCTCGACGGAGATTTCGCGCTCGGCGCCCTTGAGGAGGAAGCGGCCGGTGACGCGAGCGGCCTGGGAGCCCCAGCGGACGAGCTCGGAGAGGCGTCCGGCGCGCAGGGGCTTGAGGGTGGCGAGGAAGTAGAGCGCCTCCAGGAGGTTGGTCTTCCCCTGCCCGTTCTGGCCCACGGCGATGGTCGAGTGGGGGCTGGGTGCGAGCTGCACCGCCGGGAGGTTGCGGAAGTCCTGGACCTGGAGCGAGAGGAGGCGCACAGCGTCACCGTGAAGGGGCCGACCTTCGTACTACAGATGCGGCGGCCGGCGGTGCGCGGGATTCAGAGGGTGACGCCTGGCTGGTGGGCGCGGGAGCGTTACGGACAGAGCCGTCGCCGCCAGCGGTCCAGGTAGTTCCCGATCCCGGCGTCCTGTCCTGACGTGTACATGAAGGGTTTCAGGAAGCAGGCCAGGGCGCGGTACTGGGGCGGAACGGGTTCCGTCTCGATGTCGATGGCCTGGGGCCATTCGCTCAGGGTGACCAGCAGGCGCTCCTGTTCCATGGGAAGGAGGGAGACCTCCGGGAACGGCAGTGCCTGCCGCAGCGCTTCGGTGCCACCCATCCGGTCCAGCAGCGGCGGGCCCAGGAAGGTGAGCCAGTGCGCGCCCAGGGCATGGAGCCCGATGACCGAACCGAGGCCGGCGACAGCGGGCAGGTCCACACCCAGATAGCGCGCGGAGTATTTCTCCAGGACCTTCCAGTCCCCCGCGGTCCAGGAGCCCTGTCGAGAGGCAAGGGCGAAGCTCGCGTAGCCGAAATGGAAGGGCAGTTCCCGAGCCAGGTCCAACACCAGGGCACGCGTCCGCTGGGGTCCCTGGTCCAGGAGGAATTCGGTCGGGAAGGTGAAGGACATCGCGGTGTTGGACCCAACGCAGAGCGGGCGTTCAATCCGATTGCTGTGGTACTCGAACTGGTATCCCCCAGTCCCCCCATCCAGGTCGGACAAGCTGACGTGCCAGGCCAGGCGGGAGGGTCGATCCACCATCCGTTTGCGAATGACCTCCCATCCGTCCTCATCCAGCTCAAGGACATCCCCATCGTCCGCGCCGTACCAGTTCAGCGACTGGGGTGGGATGGCTCGAACGTAGGTCGCCAAGGCCCGCCAGCAGGCCCGCGCTACGAGGCTGTGGTCGTGGGGAATGAAGAACGTGACCACGACACCGTCGCGGGCCGCGACTGTTCCATCCCTGTAATGAAGACGAAGAGTGGGAAGGTTCGCGCTCATGGCTGGTCCACAACTCCCTTGCGAGGAGAAACAAGCCGGGCCTTTCCACCGAGCGCATCCTCGTAGACCTGGTCCTGCGTTCTTCCAACGTAGGGACTGCCCTCTCCGTAGAGGGTCCACTGCGGTTCGTTGCTCTCAGGGCAGGGGAACTTGAAGTCCAAGGTGAGCGCGGACTCGAGCAGATTGCGGTCCGCATGAAGCACGAGGTCCGGCTTGATCGTGCCCCGAAGCTCATCGGTGCAGCCCCCGGCGAGCATGCGCGCCTCCTTCTCCCGGCTGATCGTCTCCACGAATCGGGCGTTCGGATAGTAGCGATAGCGCTGCTCGATGCCGTAGGGCGCGGCCCAGAGTTCCTTGAGCACCTCCTCCGCGCACTGGAGGACCAGGACGTGCTTCTGCTTTCCGAGCTGCATGGCCCGGGTGATGGGGTTGCCGCAGCGGTCTCGCCCCACCACCTCGCGGCACTCCTGCCGTGTCGGAGGACGGTTCTCGAAGAAACGCGCATTGCCCTGACGCTCGGCCTGGACGGCGCATTCCTTGAGTCGCTCCTCCAACTCATCCGCGCTGTGGTCCTGTTGCATCAAGCCCAGGATGACCGGGGCTGCCTGGACCAGGGCGGAGGCCGTGGCGGAAGAGGAACCTTGTTCGGCAACCACGGCCGCATGGCGCAGCCTCGCGGCGGTCTCCGTGTCGACGAAGCGCAGGTCACCGTGCGCGGAACGCCGTGCGCTTCCGCCCGCGCAAGCTGTGAGCAGCGCGAAGACCGCGCAGAGGTGTAGGCGTTTCCAATCCATGCACTGATTCCTGTCGCGGCGCCTACCGCACGCCACGCCGGCTGCGAAACCCGGCCACGAACAACGCCGTGACGTAGGAGAGCCCCGACCACGGATGCGTGAGGCCATCCATGGGAATGGCCATCCATGGCAGCAACACTCCGGAGATGACGGCCTGCGTCCAGCGCTCCTCCCGGGACAGCGGGGGCGGCGGAGGCTCGGGGGCCGCACCCTTGCCCGCGAAGACTTGCTTGAAGGCCTTCATGTCTCCCCGCTCGTACAAATCAATCCCTGGCCTCGGCGTCCGCAGCTCCGTGTGGAGCGCCGGAGACAGCGCGACCCCCACCGCCAGGTACGTCAGCCCCACCGCGAGCGTCCGGTAGAACCAACCGCCACGCCGGTCCGACCCTCTCGCCACGGCCGTGCCCACCGCCCAGCCCACCGCGATGGCGAGCACGCTGACGTTGTAGCCCGACAGGCCCGCGCAGAAGAGCACCAGCCCTCCCGCGAGCGCCGTGAAATAGCCATACACGCCCGCGCGCAGAAGCCGGCTCGAACGCGTGCTGGCAACCTCCGCCGTCGCGTTCGTCACAGCGCCGCCGTCGCTCCCGTCCAGTGCTGCGCCGCCCAGCCCAGCGCGCCCAGGCCCACCACCAACGCGCAGTACTCCACCAGCGTGCGGCGATCGCCCGTCTCCGATGCGGGCGTGAGCAGGGCCCTAAACGCCGCCACACCCGCGATGAGCAGCAGCAGGTTCTCTCCCGTGGCGAACCACGTCGCGCCCAGCACGGCCACCGCCACCCACCGCTGCTGACGCGCCAGGGCCCGGAACCCTCGCGAACCATCCAGCTGCCACACCGGCACCAGGTTGAACAGGTTCAGCCAGGTCGCCGCGTGCGCGATGGCACCCAATGCCTTCCACCCCGTCAGCACCGCCGCCACCATCACCACCACCGCCGCCGCGCTGCCCCAGATGGGCCCCGCGAGCCCCACGCGCGCGTCCTCGCGCTCATCCACCGGCACCTGCTTCAGGCGCACGAACGCACCCAGGCCCGGGATGAACATGGGCGCGTCCGCCTTCATGCCCAGCCGGCGCAGCGACGCCACGTGCCCCATCTCGTGTACGTAGATGCAGGCCACCAGCCCCAGCGCGAAGCTCCAGCCCCACAGCGTCCAGTACACGCTCACCGCGAACAGCATGGAGAACAGCGTGCTCGCCTTCGTGAGCCCGAGCAGCAGCAGCTTCCCCTTGCCCAACAGCAGCGCCAGCACGAACTTGAACTTCCACAGCATCAGGCCCACCGCGCCCATGCTGGCCAGCACCTTCGGCATCCCCGAGCGCTTGCGCTCCGCCTCCGCCAGCGGCGCCGCCAACCCCTGCGCATCCGCCTGCTGACTCAGCGCCGTCACCTTCGCCGTCACCTGCGCGCGCTGCGCCGTGTCCGGTGGCAACAGGTCCAGCGCCTCGCGCCACAGCGCCAGCGCCTCCATCGGCGCGCCCCGCTCCGTCGCGGCCTGCGCATCCGCCGCCAGCTGCGTCAGCCGCTTCCCATGCACCAGCTTCCGGCACGACGGACACGTGAGCAGCCGGGGCGCCAGCTCCGAACCACACCCCTCACACCGCTGCGTGAGGAGCGATACCGCGAGCGCCTCAGCCAACGGAACGCTCCTGCTCCGCCGGCGCGGCTTCACCCTCGGCCGGCGCCTCCAGCAGCTTGAACGGCCCCGCGATGTTCAGCTCCGCCTTCCGGTTGCGGCGCCATGCCTCGAACAGCGCGAAGCCGTAGATGAGTCCCGACATCGGATGCTCGATGCCCACGAGCACCGGCAGTGCCGGGGTCAACACCGCGGTCCCCACCACCGCGGCGAGCGTCTGGGTCACCTCATCCGGCGGCTCCACCTGCCCGGAACCCAGCGAGTGCGACGATGCGTGGAAGGCCGTGAAGTCCTCCCGCTCCTTCATCACCTTGAACAGCTCCGGGGACAGCGACGCGGCCACCGACAGGTACGTCAGCGCCACCGCCAGCACCTGGTAGCCCCGCCCGCCGCGCGACTCCGTGCCCTTGAACACCGCCGTCCCCACCATCCACCCCACCGCGATGGCGATGAGGCCGATGTTGTAGCCCGTCAGGCTCACCACCCAGTAGACGAGCGCCCCCGCGATGGCCGCGCCAATGCCAAACATCGACGCCGTCAGGAAGCGCTTCGACTTCGAGCCGCCCTTCAGCGACGCCTCCACCTCCTCGCGGCACGCGGGGCACAGCAGGCGCTGGTTCACCTCGTAATAGACGCTCCGGATGGCGCACTGGCAGACGGTGCACTTCGTCGCAGCGGGCGCTTCGGTGAACTCGGCGCGGTCGAACTGGAGCGGCGCCGCGTCATCGGACGGCGGAGGAACAGGCTGGGTCATGAGCGGGGGTTTCGACAGGAAAAGGAAACAGACCCGCCCAACCTAACAGAAGCCTTCCACCCCCCTCAAACCGGTGTCTGTCTTCAGCCGCCCTGCCGCAGCGCCGCGTGACGCGCCGCCTGCACCAGCGCCACCAGGTCCCCACCGCGGGCCACGTCGCCCCCCGCGGGCTTCGCGTGCTCCGGCGAGAACAACCGCGCGGGCGTGCGAGCCTGGCCCCGCAGCATCACGAAGAGGCGCAGGGCGTCCCGCAGGGCCTCCGCCTCCGGCCCCTCTTCCGCGCGCGCCCGCTGCGCGGCCTGCTCCAGCCGCGACCACGCCACCTCTTCATTCCACGCGCCCCGGGGCCGCTCGCGAGACAGGGCCGCCAGCGCCGCCGCCGTCTCCACCAGCCCCGCGCGCCCTTCCGTGAAGACGCTCCTCGCGGACAGCCGCAGCGCCGGGTCCTCCGACAGCGCGGCCCGCCAGGACAACAGCGCGGGCAGCTCCGCCTCGCGCGGCACCACCGGCGCCAGCTCCGCCTCCAGCACCGCGCGCACCCGCACCCGCGCCACGTCGTGCCAGAAGGCCGCGTGCAACAGCAGCTCCGGCCCGCTGCGCGCCACCCGCGTCGGCGCTCGGCGCATGCGCCGCTGGAGGAAGTCCTTCACCCGCCCCCGGCTGTCGTAGCGCTCCAGCCGCTCCCACAGCGCCACCAGCGCCGCGGCGCCCAGCGGCAACGCCCGCGCCAGCTCCCGCGCCTCGTCGTCGGAGAAGGCCGGCGCCCCTTCCGTCACCGGGCGCTTGAACACGCGCTCGAACACCTCACCCGCGGCGCACGCGGCGCGCAGCTCCGGCAGGTTGCGCGGCAGCAGCTCCACCGCCTGGGCCCACACGCGTCCGCCCAGGAACGGCGCCGCGTCCAGCACCTCCGTCTCCAGGCGCAGCAGCCGCTCTCCCAGCGTGGCGGGGCCGTCGTCCTCTTCCGAGGCATCCTCGTCGTCGGAAGCCGGGGAGGCGCTGGCGGACAGCCGCCGCTCGGCCGCGCGCTCCACGGCCTCGCGCAGGCGCTCCACCTCGTGCATCAACCGGACGGGGGCGGCGTTGTGGGGCCAGCCCTCCGCCTCCACGCGTCGCCGCATCGCTGCCAGCGTCGCGTCCACCTCCGGCTGGTCGGCGGCCACCTCGCGCAGCAGCTCGAAGTGGTTGCGGATCCGGTCCTTCCAGAAGAAGGACTCCAGCACGCCCTTGAGCGCGCGGTAGCGCAGGCGCGTGGCCTCCAGGAGGTCCACTCGGTCCTCCAGCCGCGCTCTCAGGTCGTCCGGACGGGTGGCCACGCCCTCATCATAAGGGCGCCCCGCGCCGGGCGCAGGCCTCCCCATGGCGCGGAGCGTCGGACTTGGAACGGTGACGTCCCGCCGACGTGGGAAGTTGGACGACTGCGTCGGCTCAGACGCGCATGGGCATGACCACGGCGGTGAAGCTGCGGTCGCCGGGGCCGTGCAGCACGCCCGGGCTGTGCTCGTCGCCCAGTTCGAAGCTGACCTCGTCCGTCTCCGTCACACCCAGGACGTCCATGAGGTACCGGGCGTTGAAGCCGATGGTGATGTCGTTGCCCTGGTAGTCCACGTCCAGCGCGTCACGCGCCTCACCCAGGTCCGGGTTGCTGGCGGTGATGAGCAGCTTGCCCTTCTCCAGGCCGATGCGGATGGCGTTGCTCTTGTCCGCGGACAGGAGCGCGATGCGCTTGAGGCCCTCCAGCAGGCGCACCTTGGGGACGAGGACGACCTTCTCGCCCTCCTTGGGGATGACGCGCTGGTACTCGGGGAACTGCCCGTCGATGAGGCGCATCACCATGGTGAGGCCCGGCTTCTTGAACAGCGCCGAGTTCTCCGCGAACCCCAGGTGGCACTCCGCGTCCGGGGCCTCGTCCAGGAGGCGCTTGAGCTCCATCAGGCCCTTGCGCGGGATGATGACGCCGCTCTTGAGCTTGAAGTCGCCGGACATCTCGCGCTCGATGAGCGACAGCCGGTGGCCGTCCGTGGCCACCATGCGGACCTTGCCGCTCTGCTGCGGCTCGAAGAAGACGCCGTTGAGGATGTAGCGCGTCTCGTCGCTGGAGATGGCGAACTGGGTCTTCTTGATCATCTCCAGCAGCACGTTGCCGGAGATCTGCACCAGGGGAGCGTTCTCCTCCTTGGGCAGCTTCGGGTACTCCTCGGCGGCCATGCCGACGATCTTGAAGTGCGCGGAGCCGGAGGAGATGTCGACGTAGTTGTTCGCCAGCTTCTTGAGCGTGACCTCCGCGTCCGGGAGGTTCTGGACGATGTCGAAGACGTACTTCGCGCTCAGCGTGACGGCGCCCGGCTTGGACACGTCCGCCGAGTGCTCGGACACGATGCCGATGTCCAGGTCGAAGGCCGTGACCGTGATGCTGCCCTTGTTCGCCGTGAGCAGCACGTTGGCGAGGATGGGCATCGTCGTCTTGCGCTCCACGATGCCCTGGGCGCGGTAGAGGGCCTTCTTCAGCTCGTCGGCGGCGATGCGGAATTCCATCGTGGGCGTCCTTACAGGTCACGGCCCCGGAGGCCGATCTCTTGGGGCGCGGGTGTACAACGAACGGATAGCCCCTTCCACCGTCTTGGCACCCCTTTATGGGCATGCTCCGCCCGGTTCCGGACTGTCCGGGTGTCCAGGTGGGACATGGAGGAAAAAGGCCCCTGTTGCCCTGGTGGGCGGGCGCGCGGCCGGGCAGAGTGGACCCGGCCGTGCCGCTCCCGCGTTGAAGGAGGGCACCCCGTCCTCCTTCCGGAGTCGCCATGAACGCCCGCTCCCTGATCCTGTCCGCCGTGCTCGTGCTCGGCCCGGTGGCGTGCAGCACGCCGTCCTCCCCCACCGCGCAGCCGTCCAGCGACATGTCCGGCGCGGAGGCCCCCGCCGACCTGAAGCGGACCGACGTGAATGTCCCTGCGGGAGCCGCCGACGAGCCCGGCACGGCCGCCCCCACCCCCTCACCCGGAGACGCCACCATGACCACCAGCACCGTCTACATCGTCAAGGACAACGGGAAGCGCTGCTTCGCGCCGCCCTGCGACCACTACGACCTGTTCAGCGCGGACGCGCCGGACAAGAAGCTCCAGACCCTCCACGAAATCGACCTGAGCGCCGTCACCGGCGGGGACGACGCGAAGCTGGGGGAGCTCATGCAGCGCGCCTCCAAGGGCGGCCCCGGCCTCAAGGTGGAGGGCTCGCTGGACAAGCGGCTCAAGGCCGGCCCCGCGGGCGACGCCATCGTCCTGCGCGCCACCCGCATCGTCGGCTGAGTGGCATCCCCCCCGGGACCGCGTCCTGCGCGGCCCCGGCCGGCTCCAGAGCCTTAGAGCCGCACACCCGCCTGGAAGCCAGGCCAGCGCTGCATGCGCGTGTCCGTGCCAATGGTGTGCGAGCGCACCGGCAGCGTCGTGAACTTCGCGAACTCCGGCTCTCCCCAGGTGAACGCCACGTTGTAGGTGGGGCCGGCGAACACGGCCAGCCGGGGCATCACCTGGAAGCCCAGCATGGCGCGCGCCTGGGACAGCAGGTTGTTGGACGCGCTGGAGAACGGGTCTCGCGTGGACAGCACCTGGCTGGCGGCGACGTCCACGTCCACCCAGAAGCGCGAGCCCAGCGGGATGTGCCCGCCCAGGCCCAGGCCCAGGCTGAAGCGCTGGAAGCGGTCGTCCGGGCCAATGCCCGCGAGCAGCGTCGTGTAGAAGTGCTTGCCGCCGAACTTCAGCGCCAGGTTGGTGAGCTGCACGTCGCTGCCGAACAGCTCCAGGTGCAGCTGGCCCTTCTTCTCGTAGGAGACCAGGCCCACCGGCACGCCGTTCACCTCGTCGGAGACGTTCACGAGCCCCAGCTGCATGCCGTGCACCGTGTCCGCGATGTTGATCAACCCCAGCTGCATGCCGGACACGTCACCGCCCACGTTGATCACCCCCAGCTGCATGCCGGTGAGGGACGGGGCGCGGTTGAGCAGCACCGACCCCTGGATGCCGCGCGCGGCCGTCGCCACGGAGTTGACGCCCAGCGTGAACTGCACGCCCTTCATCGTGCCGTTCGCGTGGTTGGCACCCAGTGACAGCTGCAAACCGGTGGCGTCGGAAGTAGTGACGTTGGCGCCCAGCGCCGCCTGCACGCCGCCCAGCGCGCCGCGCGCGACGTTGGCGCCCAGCGCCAGCTGCCCCACGCCGTCCACGTCGCCGTTGGCCAGGTTGAGCCCCAGCGACGCCTGGGCGCCGACCACCGGGCCGCCCGCCACGTTGGTGACCAGGGACAGCTGCGCGCCGCTCACCTCGCGACCGGACGTGTTGAAGCCCAGCGCCATGGCCAGGCCGGACACCTCCGCGTCGTACACGTTGCCCGCGAGTCCCAGCGCCAGCCCGCCGCCCAGCGCCGCGCCGCCGTTGATGACGCCCAGCGCGAAGCGGTTCTCCACCATCGCGCGGCCCACCCGCAGCGTGTTGGTGCTCATCGACGGCACGAGGCTCAGGTTCACCGGCAGCTGGACGCGCCCCTGAGGAGACAGGGCCATGCCGCCGCCACCGCCGCGCATCACGGTGGCCTCGTGGCCCACGCCCAGGAAGTCGTTGGGGGCCAGCGGCGTGCGCATGCCCTCCTTCAGCGTGAAGGCCGCTTCGGACACCCCGCCGTCCCACTCGCGCCGCGCGCGGTAGGCGCCGGGGGCCAGGCCCAGCTCGGTGGGGCGGCCGGACTGCTTCTGCACCTCCACCACCAGCGTGCCCACCGCGTCGCGCACGTACAGGCGGCCCTCCAGCGGCTCGGTGAGGACCAGGCCCGCGGTGGTGGCGCGCAGGTCGGTCATCACCAGGTCGCCGGTGCCAGCGAGCTCGATGTCGTAGTTGGGGTGCTGCGCGCCGCCCTGCGTGCGCTCGGTGCGCGCGAGCGTTTCGTGGAAGGCGAACTGGTAGGCCTCCGTGAGGGTGACGCGGCCGTCGTGGGTGACGTCCGCGGCGCCTCGCAGGCCGGACAGCAGGTGGTGCGTGAAGAACGAGCCGCCCAGCCGGTCCGACTCCTGCGACGCCTCGTCCGCGCTGGACGAGGTGAGGATGGCGTGGCCCTTCACCTGGATGGCGGAGTCCACCAGGAACGCGGGCCGCGAGACGCCGCCCTTCTTGCGCGCGAACGCGCCGGACGCGCACGAGTCCAGCACCGCGATTCTCACGTCCGCGGGCAGCCCTTCCAGCGAGCGGCGCAGCTCGCCGTAGTCCAGGCGCTGGCCCTTGAGCAGCAGCCCTTCGTCATCCGAGTGACCGGAGTAGTACAGCAGCACCTCCACGCGGCGGGCCCCGGCGGTGCGGACACCTTCGGCCAGGCGGCGCACGCGGTCGAAGCCGGCGAGCACACCCGCGCGGTCCACGTCCGTGAGGAGCACGCGGTCCTGGGGCAGCACGCCGCCCAGCTCCGACAACACCGTGGAGAAGGCCTTCGCGTCGGTCTCCGCGTAGCGCAGCCGCACGCGCTCCGGGCCGCCGTCGTTGACGCCCACGAGCAGGGCCAGCCGGCGCACGGCGGCGGCTTCGGCGGCGTGGGCGGGGGTGGCCGCGCCCAGCGCGAACAGGAGGATGACGAGCGCTCTCATGGGGAGGGCTTCTCCAGCAGGAAGGAGGTCTGCCCCAGGCCGGTGGGCAGGGTCAGCGGCGCGGTGCGCGCCTCGGGGGACGTGGCGAGCACGCGCGCGGCGGCCATCACACCCTCCAGTTCGAAGGGGGTGTCCGAGGAGACGAAGAAGAACCGCTCGAAGCCGGGGGCGTCGTCCAGCTCGTAGGCGCGGGGCAGCAGGTGCGTGCCGCTGCGCTCCAGGAGCGCGGACGTGTCGCCCGACGCGGGCAGGTGCGGGGTGACGGTGCCCCGGCCGTCCACGGAGAGGATGACGCCGTGGGCGTGGCCGGCGGCGGTGTACGACAGCTGGACCACGTCACCGACCTGGGCGGGGGCGCCGTCGGTGAGGTGCTCGGTGCGGGTGCCGGCCTGGCGGTGCACGTCGAGCCGGGGCTGGAGTCCCTTGCTGCGCGTGGGCTCCAGGACGCCAGGGGTGCCGCCAGTGCCCGTCCACGGATCGCGCGCCTCCTGCTCCTGGGACGAAGCCCCCGGCCGGACGAGGACGACGAGGGTCGCGGCGGCGAGCACCGGCACCAGGGCGGGCAGGAAGCGCCAGGAAGGGCGCGATGGCGGGGCCTCGGCGCGGGGCGCGGTGGCGGGAGCGTCGGCGCGGGCGAAGCGGGCCTTCACCTCGCGGGCGACGCGGTCGGGGGGCAGGGCCTCCAGGG
>NZ_RAVY01000104.1:0-33820 GCF_003611625.1 Corallococcus sp. CA054B | reverse complement strand
GGGCGAAGTCATACGGAAGCGACAGGCCCTCCTGGTAGCCCTGGAGCGTCTTCTTCCAGTAGTCCAGCTGACCGCCGAGGTCCTGCTTGCGCTGCCACACGGCGTAGTCCGCGTACTGGAGCGGCAGGGGCGGCAGGTTCGGCTGCGAGCCCGTCTCCGCCGCCACGTAGAACTCGTAGAGGTCCCGCAGCAGCAGGTCGATGGACCACCCGTCACAGATGAGGTGGTGCATGTTCAGCATGAACACGTGGTGCTCGGGCGTCACCCGCAGGACCGCGACCTTGAGCAGCGGCCCCTTCGCGAGGTCGAACACATGCCCCGCATGGGCCGCCACGCGCGCGGCGACCCCTGACGCGTCGACCTCCACCAGGGGGACTTCAATCCACAGCGAGTCGGCGATCCGCTGGACGGGATAGCCGCCGCCCTCGGGGACCACGAACGTCGTCCGGAAGGTCTCGTGGCGCGCCACCAGCCCGTTGATGGCGGCACGCAGCGCCGGCAGCGACAGCCCCTTGCCACGCATGTGACAAGCGAAGGCGACGTTGTAGCTGCTCCGCTGCTCGACCATGTGCTCGTGGATGAACCAGAGCCTCTCCTGGACGTACGACAGCGGAATCGCCTCGCCCCGGTCCGTCATGCTGATCAGCCCCTGGGTCGGGCCGTTGCGCTCGGCGAGCGCCGCGTCCACGGCGCTCGCGAACCCCTCCAGCACGGGGGTCTCGAACAGGGTGTTGATGGGCAGCTCCAGGTCGAACTTCTGCCGGATGCGCGAGAACATCTGCGCGGCGAGGAGCGAGTGGCCTCCCAGCTCGAAGAAGTTGTGCGTCACGCCGACGTCCACCGGCGCCCGGCCCTGGCTGAGGACGTCGCTCCAGATCTCGGCCAGCGCCTTCTCGGTGGGCGTGCGGGGCGGCACGTAGCCCTCGCTCTGCTGCTCCACCTTGGGCTCCGGCAGGCTCAGCCGGTCCACCTTGTCGTTGGGGAGCCGCGGCAGCGCCTCCAGGACCTGGAAGAGCGTCGGCACCATGTAGGCGGGCAGCGAGGCCGACAGGTAGTCGCGGATCTCCTGGATGGGCGCCCCGCCCTTCACCCTCGGCACGACGTAGGCGACCAGCTGCGGGTTGGTCCCGCCGAGCGGCCAGCCCACCACCGCCACCTCGTGCAGGTCGGGATGCGAGCCGAGGACCTTCTCCACCTGGCGCACGTCCACGCGGTACCCGCGGATCTTCACCTCGTAGTCCCGGCGCCCGAGGAACTCCAGGGAGCCATCCGGCAGGTAGCGGGCGAGGTCGCCCGTCTTGTAGAGGCGCGAGCCGTCGTTGGCGTGGGGGTTCGCGATGAACCGCTCCGCCGTCAGCTCGGGCAGGCCCCAGTAGCCGCGCGCGATGCTCAGGCTCTCCACGTACATCTCACCCATCGCGCCGACGGGCACCTTGCGGAGCTCTTCGTCGAGGACGAACACCCGCGTGTTGCGGATGGGACGCCCGATGGGCACGAAGCCCGTGTTGCCCGCCGGGTCCGCCGGGTCGCAGTAGGTGACGTCGTTGATCTCCGTGCAGCCGAAGATGTACCAGGGCGTCACCCACGGCATGGCGGCCCGGACCTTCGCCAGCAGCTCCGTGGGACAGGGCTCGATGGAGATGTACAGGTGGCGCAGCGAGCGAAGGCGCTCGTACGCGCCATTCAGGCTGGAGAGCAGCTCCGCCAGCTGCGAGGGGAAGGTGTAGAGCCGCGTGACGCGCGACTGCTCCAGCTCCCGGATGAAGCGGGGGACGTCGCGGACCGTCGCATCGTCGATGAAGACCTGCGGCACCCCCGACACCAGGCCCGCGAGGAGCTCCTTCACGGAGATGGCGAACGACGTGGACGTCTTCTGGGCCACGACCTCGTTCTCGCCGAACGGCACCCGCGCCAGCACCGAGTGCAGCCAGTTGAGGATCTGTCGGTGGGGCACCATGACGCCCTTGGGCAACCCGGCCGAGCCCGACGTGTACATCACGTACGCGAGCTGCTCCGGCGACACCCGCACCTTCGGGTCGCCCGACTCACGCGCCAGCAGCTGGGCGTCATCCAGGTGGATGCGCTGGTCCACGCCCCAGAGGAGGCGCTCGCCGAGCTGCCGGTTCGCCACCACCATCCGCGGATGGGCGTCCGTCAGGACCTGCTGCACGTAGTCGGCGGGGTACTGCGGATCCAGCGGGACGTAGCACCCGCCCGCCTTGAGGATTCCCAGGATGGCGATGAGCTGCTCGGCGGAGCGCTCGAACAGGACCCCCACGGGGACGTCCGGTCCGACGCCCAGCGCAAGCAGGTGATGCGCCAGCTGGTTCGCCCGCCGGTTCAGCTCCGCGTACGTCAAGCGCCCCTGGCCGCCGAGACACGCCGCGGCGTCAGGCGTCTTCCCGGCCTGGAGGTTGAACAGGTCCACCACGCTCCGGGACAGATCCAGCGACATGCCCGTCTCGTTCGAGCGGGAGATCACATTGGCGTCTTCGGAGTCGAGGAGGGCGAAGTCAGACAGTTTGGTGGCCATTCGAGATTCCCAGGAGGTCCTGTTACGAGATGTGGCTCGGAGCTACGCCTTGCCCTTCGTCGAGACGACGACCTTCTCCATCGCGGGAGGGATTGCCCTCAGCTCGACCTGGGCGTAGCCCGTGTTCTTGAACATCCGCTCCAGGTCGGAATAGGCATACGCCTCACCTCCCGGCGTGGTGCCGAGCATCATCATGCTGAACGTGGAGGCGAGCGGCGGTGACGTCCGGTCCTCGTTCGCGATGAACTCGAACGTCAGCACCCGGCCGCCCTCCTTCAGCGCGGCGTGGGCCTTCTTGAGGATGGCCTCACAGCCCGCCTCGTCGAAGTGGTGCAGGAAGTTCGTGAGGAGGATGACGTCCAGTCCCTCGCCGAAGTCCACCGTGAAGGCATTCCCGGGGCGGAACTCCACCCGGTCGAGCACGCCGGCCTTCGTCGCGTTCTCACGCGCGACCTGGAGCACGTTCTCCCAGTCGAGGAACGTCACCCGCGCCTTGGGATTGCGCTGGGCGATGGCCAGGCCGAAGAGGCCGTGGCCGGCGGCGACATCCAGCACCTTGAGCGGCTGATTGGCCTGACGGTCCGCCAGCTCCGCGAGGAGATAGGACGGCAGGGCCATCATCGGCGCCATCGCGCGCGCGAACTTCACCCACTGCGGATGGTCCGGCGCCACCACCCCCTGCTCCGGCAGGGTCAGCTCCCCCGTCCGCACCACGGACGCCAGGTCCTTGAAGCCGTCCATGATGTACGGGGACAGCAGGAAGTCGATGCTGCCGCCCAGATAGCCGGGCGACTTCTTGTCCAGGAAGAGGCCCATCTCCCTCGTGAGGAAGAAGACCTCACCGGCGTTCTTGAGGAACCCGATGGACACGAGGAACCGGCAGAGGATGCGAATGCCGCGCGGCGATGCGTTGCAGGCCTTCGCGATCTCCGCCAGGGTCTTGCCCTTCTCACCGACGACGTCGAACACGCCGAGCTCGATGGCGGCCTTGACCGCGGCGGTCCGGTAGTACGCATTGACCGTCGTGTAGAAGAGATCGAAAGAAAACGCGGGGGCTGGATTTGGAGCGTTCATCTGGCAGTCCGGGGTCTCGCTACGGCTCAGGAAGCGACCGCGGGGCCCTCGCCACGAAGGACCCTTCGCGGCTTTTCCTCCAGGCGCAGGACGCGGTCGTGCAGCTGGGGTTCGAAGGAGACGCCGGGCTCGCTGATGTACTGCCAGATGGGCCGGAGGATGGACTCCGCCTTGAGCAGGATCTCCTGAAACTCCCCCTCTGACTGGGACAGGTAGGTGATGGCACCGCCCGCGCCGAACCGCACGGTGGTGCCGTCATAGGACAGCGTGCGGATGGCGATGTTCAGGTCCGCGATCCGGTTGTACCCGAGGTAGCCGATCGTGCCGCAGTAGATGCCGCGGGGGCTCTTCTCCAGCCGATCGATGATCTCCATGGTGCGGATCTTCGGGGCCCCGGTGATGGAGCCGCCCGGGAAGACCGCGCGCAGCAGGTCCACGAGGCTGCACTCGGGCGTCAACGTGGACTCGACGGTGCTGACCATCTGATGGACCGTCTTGAAGCTCTCGATGTCCATCAGCTTGGACACATGCACGCTGCCCGGCACGGACACCCGCCCCAGGTCGTTGCGCATCAGGTCCACGATCATCAGGTTCTCCGCGCGGTCCTTCTCCGACGCGGCCAGATGGGCGGCGTTCGCGCGGTCGGTCGCGGGGTCTTCGGAGCGCGCGCAGGTCCCCTTGATGGGCTTCGTCTGGACGCGCCCGTCCTCATCCACCTTCAGGAAGCGCTCCGGGGAGGTGCTGAGGACGCAGGTCCTCCCCGTCTTGAGGAAGGCGCCGAACGGCGCGGGATTGCCCCGGCGCATGGACAGGTACAGCTCGACGGGGTCGAGCTTCAGGTCGAACGAGAAGCCGTTCGTCAGGCAGACCTCGTAGGACTCCCCGTCGACGATCTTCTCCTTGCAGCGCTCGATGGCGGCGAAGTAGTCCTCGCGGCCGCAGTCCATCGCGACCGAGATGGCTTTGCGCCCCAGGGGCTGGGGCGGACGGACGCCCTGCCCCAGCGACCTCAGGGCCTCCGCCGTCTCGTCCATCCAGCCGTGGACGCTCGCGCGCGACTCGGGCTCCGCGACGGCGACCAGCCACACCTCCCGCGTCACGTGGTCGAACGCGAGGAAGCGCTCCACGTGCATCCACAGGGAGTCGGGGATGGTGTTCTTGTGCGCCGTCGCGGCCCCGAACGCGGCCTTCATCTCGTAGGTCATGAAGCCGATGTGGCCGCCCAGGAACTCGAACGGCAGGCCGTCCGCGGGAGGAACCACGGTCCGGCTCTCGAGCGTCCGCTCCAGCGCCTCCAGATGCCGCTCGGCGCCACGGTCCACCGGCGCCCCGGCGGCGCTGTACGTCAGCAGGGCCTTCTCCGGCACGCTGCCCATGAAGGAGAAGCGGGACATTCCTTCCCGCACGGACTGACTGTCCAGCCAGAAGCAGTGGTCGCGGCCCGCGTACAGCCCCAGGAAGAGCGTCTCTGCCTCGAGCGACGTCGCCAGCCGCCGGGTGAAGGTCTGGAGCTCCCGCTTGCCGCTGTGCTCCCGCCTGGCGGCGCCGTTGCCGACAGCGACCTGGGGACGGCGGGATGGAACGTCCTTCCCCGCGTGGCGGTAGGCCTCATCACGGAAGTTGGAGATGAGCTGCATCCCGTGCGCCGTCAGGATCGACTCGGGATGGAACTGCACGCCCCACTTCGGACGGCTCACATGCCGCAGGCCCATGATGAGGCCACACTCCGTCCGGGCGGTGACGCGCAGGCATTCGGGGAGCGACTCCGGACGCACGACGAGCGAGTGGTAGCGCACCGCGGAGAAGCTCGGCGGCAGCCCCTTGAACACGCCCGTGCCGTCGTGGTGGACGGTGGTCGTCCTGCCGTGGAAGGGAACCGGGGCGTGGGTGATTTCGCCGCCGTAGACGTACGCCAGCCCTTGATGCCCCAGGCAGACCCCGAGCACCGGGAACTCATCCTGCACCAGCGCGTCTCGCGAGACGTTGAAGTCTTCCGGCTGGGTCACCGAGCCCGGGCCCGGTGAGACCACGACGCACCCGAAGGAGCCCAGGGCCTTGAGCTGGGCCCAGGTGTACTGGTCGTTGCGGACGACCAGCGGTTCGCTCCCGAACGTCTGCGCAACGTAGTCCGCCAGGTTCCAGGTGAACGAGTCGTAGTTGTCAATGATGAGGCAACGCATGTGATGAGGGCTCTCTCCAGGCGTCGGCTGCGTAATCAACGACAGGCACCACTCCGGCTCACTCGGCGCTCCGGCCCTGGACCAGGGAGTTCAGCCGCGTCGCCGCCGGGGAAATCCACGAGGCGAACTGGCCGGGCGTCAGCTCCCGCTGCATCAGCGAGCGGACGTTCGCGAGCTCGCGAGACGTCGGGAAGTACTCCGCGGCCTTCACCGCCGCGCCGCGGGGCAGGAGCTTTCCGTCAAGGTCAAAGGGCAGACCGGCGCACGGGCCATAGGCGCGGCTGAAGCGCTCGTGGGGCAGGCGCAGCTGGAAGTCGATGCCCAGCGCTCTCAGGCTCGCATTCCAGCGGTCGACCTGCGTCTGGACCTCGGCGATGAACTGCCGCCGCATGATGGCGTTGGTCGCCCACTCCCCCGCGACCTCCGTGACGGCGACGCGGTCGCCCACCCGGGCATCAATGGGGACGATCTGCGACTCGCCACCCACGAAGTTCCTCGGCCGCCGGAGCCCTGCCCGGAAGAGCTCGTGGGAGCGCTCGGAGTCATCATTGCCGAAGAGGTCGAAGACCTTCGGCGCCCAGTAGTTGAGGTACCGCTGGATGACGGGGAAGGGAATCGCCCCCGCGGCGAACGTCTCGAGCGTCCCCTCGCGCAGGGTGACCTCGGCGGTCCTGGCCAGCACGCGGTCCAGGCCCACCGCGCCGAAGGAGATGTGGAGGGGCTCCTCGAACATCATGAACTTCGCCGCCCGGGCCAGCGGGGCGAACGAGGACTCGGTCACGGCCTGGATCTGGTACTTGCCCACCCGGTCGGCCAGGAAGCACCACATGAAGTGGGAGAGCCAGTCCTCGGTCGGGTAGTTGAACGCCTCCAGCAGGCGCGGGTTCTTCGGGTCACCGCTCATGCGCTCCAGGAGCGCTTCGGCTTCGACGACTCCGTCCGCGCCGAAGTGGGCGAGCAGCAGGTGGACCATGGACCAGGTGTGACGTCCCTCCTCGAGGAAGAACTGGAACACGTTCTCCAGGTCCGGCTCGCTCGGCGCCGTCTGCGTCAGCGTCCGGCTCTGCTCGACGGCGGCGTTCTCCACGTCCGCCTGCACGCAGATGTGCTGCAGGAGCAGCGTGCGGTATTCGCCCGGGACCTCCTCCCACACCTTCTTGCCCTGATGGTCGCCGAAGGCGATCGCGTCCTGCCCCGTCGGCACCATGAAGATGCCCCAGCGGTACTCGTCGGGACGCATCGAGGAGTACTCGGCCCAGTCCACGCCGTTGACCGACCCCGTGGGCCGGCGGATGCGCATCTGTCGGTCGAGGAACTCGGTGGGCCCCCGCTCGCGCCACCACTTGTAGAACTTCGTCTGGTACGAGGCGATCTGCCGTGCGAGCTGCGACTGCCCGTCGAGGCCGATGTTGTTGGGAAGTGGCATGGTGTCTCCTACCCGCCCATCGCCGCGGAAGGGGCGCGCTGTGATGCCCGGGCGTCCACGAAGCCAAGAACGTGCTCCGCCAGCGTGGCGGGCTCGTTGAAGACCTGCAGATGGCCGCCCTGTTCGAGCAGGCGAAGCTCAAGGGAGGGATGCCGCTTCGAGAGCTGGACCGACTCCGAGAAGTGGCTGTAGGTGTCGTCCCGGCAGTGGATGGCCAGCGTCGGGACCGCCTCCAGCGCGGGAGCGACGAACTCCCCGGCGACGCGCCTGTGGTCGTCGTACGCCTTCATGTACCTGGAGAAGACGTGCGTCAGCCGCGGGTCGGGCAGGTGGAGCATCGTCAGCTTCTCCGCCGCGTTCCGCGGCGTCGCTGGCACTCCGTTGTACTTGTTCAGGATCCTGCCGAGCTTCTCCGCGTGCGCCACGCCATGCTTCGCGATCTCCAGGTAGATGGGCAGCGCGCAGCGATCGAACTCGGACTTGACCAGCGAGTACCCCAGGCCCGCCGGTGCGATCCAGGACATGGTCCGCGGCTTGATGAGCCCATTCGCGGTGGCATGGACGGCCAGCTGCGCGGCCTGACACCAGCCGACGAAGTGGAACGACTCGATGCCCTCCTGCGCGAGGACCTCGGAGAAGTGCCGCGACTGGTCGGCGAGCTCGAAGTCCGTGTCGAGCACCGGGGTGGCCGGGTCCGGGCACGCCCTTGATTCCCAGATCAAGACGCGGAACCGCCGCGCGAGGAGCCGGCCGAGCCGCGCCACCGTCAGGAAGGTCATCCCATAGGGCGGCAGGAGAACCACCGGCTCCGCGTCCTTCTGGCCAAACGCATAGAGGGTGGACTGGCGTCCGTCGCCGCACCCGGCGGTGAGGTAGTGAACCTCCCCGAGCTCGGGTTCGACCATCACCGTCTCAATGCCTGCCAGGTAGGAGGGCTTCGCTCCCGCGGTTGCCGTGCTCATGGTGGGTGGACTCGCGATCAGCGGTCGTTACGCGCCAGGGCGTCCCGCAGTGATTTCGGCCGCATGTCCGTCCAGACCTCCTTGAGATAGGACTGACACGCTTCCTTGCTCCCCCTGGGGCCCACGCGCTTCCATCCTCCGGGGATCTCACGGTGCGCGAACCAGAGCGAGTACTGCTCCTCGCCATTGATCAAGACGATGTACTCGGCTTCGTCCCCGTTCACGCTCATCGTCATTCCTCTCCCCTCTTCGGAACTGCGCTTGGAGGCCAGACTCCGGCCGTCCGCGGAATCGCTTTCCGTCTGACCAAGACCCTTGAGGATGTCGGAGGGTCCCCCACTTTGTCCGCGATTACCCCTTAGGCGGATCTATCAGTTACTTGACCATGATTGACTCCCAAAGGTCAATATACAGTTCATACCGTAGGGCAATACCCGGCCGCGGCCCTGCTCCGTGGCGTCACGGAGAATTGACGTCCCCGTGACTGTCTGGGGACATGACGCAGGCGGACTCACGGTATGGGTTCCGCATCATGACTTTGCGATGGACATCCGACCTTCGCATCGGCAGATCCGTTCGCTGAGGCCAGTCTCCCCAGCGGTTGAGAGGTTACGTGGAATGAAGCGGTTCTTCCGGCTCCAGTTGCGCACCACCAACGTTCCCGCGGCACGCGATTTCTACACGGCGCTGCTTGGCGATGGCGCCGCCAATGCGGACATCGTGCCGCTTCCCGAGCAGGCGGCTGCCCGCGGCGCCCCCGCCCACTGGCTGGGCTACGTGGGCGTGGAGGATGTGGATCAGGCGGTGCGCGCGTTCGCGGAACGCGGGGCGGTGCAGCTGGGGCCGACCCACCCGACGCCCGACGGCGGACGGGTGGCGATCCTTCGTGATCCGGGCGGGGCCATCGTCGGCGTGGCGACGGCGCCTGCCTCGGCGAGAGCGCCGCAGCCGGAGGTTGCCTGGCAGCAGCTCTACGCGGCGAACGCGCAACAGGCGGCCACCACCTATTGTGACCTGTTCGGATGGCAGCTCACGGACCGCCGCGACCTTGGCGGCCTGGGCGTTCATCAGGAGTTCGCCTCGCGGTCTGGCGAGCCGAGCACGGGCTCGGTCGTGGACGTCGCGGGGCTCACGGGGGTTCATTCCCATTGGCTCTTCCACTTCCGCGTCGCCGCGCTCGCGCCCGCGCTGGAGGTCGTCCGCAAGGCAGGCGGGACCGTGATAGGTCCCATGGAGCTGCCCAACGGCGATCGCATCGCGGTCTGTGAGGATCCGCAGCGGGCGGCGTTCGCGCTGCGCGAAGGTGGCGGCCGCCAGGCGTTGTGAGGGTTCACAAGCCCCACCCTTGATTTGTGTTCACAGCGAGTGCTATCCACGACTGCAATGCAAGAAATTGGCGAGACGGCACTGTGGGTGGCAGGAATGCGCGCGCTCGAGACCGAGCGCTCCAATCCGCTGTTCCGGGATCCCTTCGCCCGCCGTCTTGCCGGTGACTCGCTGGTCGAGGAGTTGCGCCGCCGCAACGTGGGTGAGAATGCGATGCCGCCCGCCATCGAGGTGCGGACGCGCTGGCTGGATGATCAGATCAACCTGGGGTTGGGGCGTGGCATCCGGCAGATCGTCATCCTCGCCGCGGGAATGGATGCGCGCGCCTACCGTCTGGCCTGGCCCGGGGACACCCGGCTCTTCGAGCTGGACCACGGCGCGGTGCTCGAGGACAAGGAGGCCAAGCTGGCCGGCGTCGCGCCGAGGTGCCAACGGCATGCCGTAGCGGTGGACCTGGCCGAGGACTGGCCGGCGGCGCTGAGAGGCAGCGGCTTCACTCCCGAGGCGCCCACGCTGTGGCTCATCGAGGGGTTGCTCGTCTACCTCACCGAGGAGCAGGTCGCGCTGCTCATGGCCCGGGTCAACGACTTGAGCGCTCCGGAGAGCATCGCCCTGATCGACGTGGTGGGCCGGTCCATCCTGGACTCCTCACGCGTCAAGCTGATGCACAACCTGGCCCGCCAGTTCGGCACCGACGAGCCGGAGGCCCTGCTACAGCCGATTGGCTGGGCCCCCCACGTCTACACCACCGCTGCCATTGGCAAGCAGCTGGGGCGCTGGCCCTTCCCCGTGGCGCCGCGCGGCACCCCGGGCGTGCCCCAGGGGTATCTGGTGCATGGGGTCAAACGCTAAAGTACGGTTTTGCCTGATTTACAATATTGTACGGCCTGAGATAGACTATGGCCGCGGGGCTGGGACCTGGGGAGGACCCTGTTGATGGCTGAGAGGCCGAGCGCGATTTCTCCGAGGGATTACAAGACCAAGGAGCTGGTCTGGAATTCCCTCGCCGCCACCCGCAGCAAGCCGCGGCGTGTCCTGCCAGAGGGTGACGTGGTCGGCCACCTGTATCCTCCGGCCAAGGCGGCGCTGCTCACCCACCCGCTGATGAAGAGCCTGCCGCCGGAAAAGCTGCGGCTGTTCTTCATCCACTCCGCCTACAAGTTCATGGGTGACATCGCCCTCTTCGAGACGGAGACCGTCAACGCGGTGGCGATGAAGATCTCCAATGGGCATACGCCCATCCCCTTCCCTGACGACATCCGCCACGACGCGCTGACCATCATCATCGATGAGGCCTACCACGCCTACGTGGCGCGCGACTTCATGCGGCAGATAGAGCAGCGCACGGGCGTCAAGCCGCTGCCCCTGGGGACGGAGACGGACCTGTCCAGGTCCATGGACTTTGGCAAGCAGCGGCTGCCCGAGTCGCTGCATGGGCTCTGGGAGATCATCGCCGTCTGCCTGGGGGAGAACACGCTCACGAAGGATCTGCTGAACCTGACGGCCGAGAAGACCTTCAACGAGGTGCTGCACCTGGTGATGGAGGACCACGTGCGCGACGAGGGCCGCCACGCGGTCCTCTTCATGAACGTGCTCAAGCTGGTGTGGAGCGAGATGGACGAGAGCGCACGGCTCGCCATTGGCCAGGTGCTGCCCGGGTTCATCCACGAGTACCTCAACCCGAAGGCGCTGGCGCAATACGAGCGCGTGGTGCTGGAGCAACTCGCGCTTCCGGCGGAGCACATCGAGCGGATCCTCTCCGAGACGTATGTGGAGCCGGCCCTGGAGGACTTCCGGGCGCGGTATCCGCTCTCCGGTTACCTGGTCTTTGTCCTGATGCAGTGCGACGTCCTGGCGCACGCGCCGACGCGCGAAGCGTTCCGCCGCTTCAAGCTGCTCCCCCAGTAGGTCTGGGAGGCAGCCGGGGGGAGCTGTCAGCCAGCCTGGCTGCCGTCACGTTGACGCTGTCCCATCACAACCAACGCGCAATATGGGTGCCATGGTCAACCAACGGGTCGCTTTCATTGAACTGACGGTCTTCGCTGGCGTGTATCCGTTGGCCTCTGGCTACATGCGTGGCGTGGCCGAGCAGAACGCCGCCATCAAGGATGCGTGCAGCTTCGAGATCCACTCCATCTGCATCAACGACAACCGGTTCGAGGACCGGCTCAACGCCATTGATGCCGACGTCTACGCGATCTCCTGTTACGTGTGGAACATGGGGTTCGTGAAGCGGTGGCTCCCCACGCTCACCGCCCGGAAGCCCCATGCGCACGTCATCCTGGGCGGTCCGCAGGTGATGAACCACGGGGCGCGGTACCTGGACCCGGGCAACGAGCGGGTGGTGCTCTGCAACGGTGAAGGTGAGTACACCTTCGCGAACTACCTGGCGGAGATCTGCTCCCCCGAGCCCGACCTTGGCAAGGTCAAGGGGCTCACCTTCTACCGGAACGGAGAGCTGATCACGAGCGCGCCCCAGGAGCGCATCCAGGACCTGAACGCCATTCCGTCTCCGTACCTGGAGGGCTACTTCGACAGCGAGAAGTACGTCTGGGCGCCCATCGAGACGAACCGCGGTTGCCCCTACCAGTGCACCTATTGCTTCTGGGGTGCGGCGACCAACTCACGCGTGTTCAAGACGGACATGGACCGGGTGAAGGCGGAGATCACCTGGCTCAGCCAGCGCCGGGCGTTCTACATCTTCATCACCGACGCGAACTTCGGCATGTTGACCCGCGACATCGAGATCGCGCAGCACATCGCCGAGTGCAAGCGGAAGTACGGCTACCCGCTCACCGTGTGGTTGAGCGCGGCGAAGAACTCTCCGGACCGGGTCACGCAGATCACGCGGATCCTGAGCCAGGAGGGTTTGATCTCCACCCAGCCCGTCTCGCTCCAGACGATGGACGCGAACACGCTGAAGAGCGTGAAGCGCGGCAACATCAAGGAGAGCGCCTACCTGAACCTCCAGGAGGAGCTGCGCCGCAGCAAGCTCTCCTCGTTCGTGGAGATGATCTGGCCGCTGCCCGGCGAGACGCTGGAGACGTTCAAGGAGGGCATCGGGAAGCTCTGCAGCTATGAGGCCGACGCGATCCTCATCCACCACCTCCTGCTCATCAACAACGTCCCGATGAACGCCCAGCGCGAGGAGTTCAATCTGGAGGTGTCGAATGACGAGGACCCGAACAGCGAGGCCCAGGTCGTCGTCGCGACGAGGGACGTCACCCGCGAGGAATACAAGGAGGGCGTGCGCTTCGGGTACCACCTCACGAGCCTCTACAGCCTGCGTGCGCTCCAGTTCGTCGGGAAGTACCTGGACAAGCAGGGGCTGCTGGCCTTCAAGGACCTGATCTCCTCGTTCTCTGATTACTGCAAGCGGTTCCCCGACCATCCCTACACGCAGTACATCAGCAGCATCATCGACGGGAGCAGCCAGTCGAAGTTCAGCGCCAACGGCGGCATCTTCCACGTCACCCTGCACGAGTTCCGCAGGGAGTTCGATCAGCTGCTCGCCGGGTTCCTGCAGTCGCTGGGCATGATGCACACCGAGCCGCTGGAGTTCCTGTTCGACCTGGACCTCCTCAACCGCCCGCACGTGTACAGCAACACGCCCGTCACCAACGGCGATGGGCTGCTGAAGCACGTGACGGTGGTGGCGAAGGAGAAGGACGCGCTCGTCGTGCACATCCCGGAGAAGTACGTACAGCTCGCGTGGGAGATGCTCCGGCTGGACGGCGCCCCCAGCACGCGCATGCGCGTGAAGTACCGCGGGGCGCAGATGCCGTTCATGGCGAACAAGCCGTACGAGGACAACCTCTCCTACTGCGAGGCGAAGCTCCACAAGATGGGGAGCATCCTCCCGGTCTGGGAGCCGGCGGTTCCGTCCATTGCCCCCGTCCGGCGCCCCCAGGTGGCCGTGGCGAGCTGAAGCGCCGCCGGCCCTGCCCGTGCCCGGCCGCCACCTTCCGGTGCGGCTCGGGCACGCGGCGGGCGCTACCCGTTGCGCTTCGCGAAGTCGTCCATGAAGGAGACCAGCGTCTTCACGTGGTCCACGGTCACCGCGTTGTACAGGGACACGCGGATGCCGCCCGTGATGCGGTGGCCCTTCAGGCCCACCATGCCGGCCCTGGCACCTTCGGCCACGAAGGCCTCTTCCAGCTTTTCGTCCGGCAGGCGGAACACGACGTTCATGTACGAGCGCGACGCCTTCTCCACCGGGGCCCGGTAGAAGCCCGCGTTGCGGTCGATGGCGGCGTAGAGCAGCTCGCCCTTCTCGCGGTTCCAGGCCTCCACCTGCTTCAAGCCGCCCACGCCCTTGATCCACGCCAGCACGTTGCGGCAGAGGTAGATGGAGAAGGTGGGGGGCGTGTTGTAGAGCGAGTTGTTCTCCGCGTAGGTCGTGTAGCGGAAGATCTTCGGGATGTCCTTGCGGCCCTTCGCCATGAAGGACTTCTCCACCAGCACCAGGACGATGCCTGACGGCCCGATGTTCTTCTGGGCCCCCGCGTAGATGAGCGCGAAGCGGCTCACGTCGATGGGCTTCCACAGGATGTCGGAGCTCATGTCCGCCACCAGCGGCACCTGCCCCACTTCCGGGAACGCGTGCCATTGCGTCCCGAAGAGCGTGTTGTTGCTCGTCATGTGGACGTAGGCGGCCTTTGGATCCAGCTGGAGCTCGGCCTGGGTGGGGATTCGCGTGAAGCGCTTGTCCTTGTCCACCGTGTTCGCGGCGATGCGCGGCGTGCCGTAGTAGCGCGCCTCGTCCACCGCCTTCTCGCTCCAGCCGCCCGTCACCACGTAGTCCGCCGAGCCGCCCTGGGGCAGGAAGTTCATGGGCACCTGCGCGAACTGCTGCGAGGCGCCGCCCTGGAGGAAGAGGATCTCGTGGGTGTCCGGGACGGCCAGCAGCTCCTTCACGAGGGCGAGGCTCTCGTTGTGGACGGCCTCGAACGCCTTGCCCCGGTGGCTGTGCTCGATGATCGACATCCCCGTGCCCTGGAAGTCGAGCAGCTCGTCCCGGGCCCGCTCCAGCGCTGCCGTGGGGAGGCCGGCCGGGCCGGGATTGAAGTTGATGACGCGCATGGCGGTGTCCTCTGGGAAGTGAAGCGCGCTGGCATTCTCGCCGGAGGAACTCCGGGGGTCACGAGCAACGTGGGCTCGGGCGGCCGGTGGCCTTCGTCCGCCCGGTAGGGGTGGTAGCGTCCCAGACGTGTCCCCTGCTCCCACTCCTTTGGCCTCCGCCTTTCTCGCGGCCCCTGGCCGCGCGCCTGCTTCGCTTCCGGAGCCCCCGCGCCTGGAGGAACTGCTCCGTGCGTCGCTCGACCGCGCCCGGTCGCGCTGGCCTGGAGTGGAGCTGGAGCCGCTCGCCTTCGTGGCGTTCGTCGCGGAGCGGCTGACGTCTCCGGCAGCGCTCCTGGAGGCGCTCGAAGGGGCCTCGCCTGCCTTCTCGGAGCTGTACCTGGCCTCCGGGTGCCTGCGGCACGACCGCGCCGCGCTCCAGTTCTTCGAGGACGGCTACCTCCGCGACGTCGGCGCGTTCGTGTCCGGCGTGGACCGCTCGCCCGCGTTCGTGGCGGAGGTGCGGCAGGCGCTCCGGGAGAAGCTGCTCACCGCGGCCGCCGGCGGTGAGCCGAAGCTTTCTGAGTTCACCGGCGGCGGCGCGCTGGGCGGCTGGGTGCGGGTGGCGGCGCTGCGCATCGCGCTCAACCTGAAGCGCTCCGAGGCCCGGGCCGACGCCGCCGCGCAGGACTCCGTCGAGTCCGCCTTCGGCGAGCAGCTAGGGCCGGAGCTCGAGCACCTGCGCTCGCGGTACCGCGAGGCCTTCACGGAGTCCGTGCGCACGGCGCTGGGGGAGCTGTCCGACCGGGACCGCACGCTGATGCGCCTGTACCACGTGGAAGCGCTGTCCCTGGACGCCATCGCGGCCCTCTACCGCGTCCACATGTCCACCGTGTCGCGGTGGCTCAGCCGTGCGCGGGAGCAGGTGGCGGAGACCACGACGCGGCGGCTCTGCGAGCGCCTGGGGGTGGGCGCGTCCTCGGTGGACAGCATCGCGGCGCTGGTCGTGAGCCAGGTGGACCTCAGCCTGACGCGGCTGCTCGGTCCGGGGGGCTGAACTTTCGCTGCAAGGTTTTTCCCGGCCGGTGTCAGGGCGTCGAAAGGCCCCTTCCGGGCCTCACCGAGGAAAGCCTCATGCGCGTCCGTTCCTGGCTGTCCGTCGTCACCCTCGCCGCCACCGTCTCCGCCTGCGAGCCGTTCCCCGAAGACACCCGCTCCGTCCCGACGGAGGCGCAGTGGCCCGGCGAGGACTTCTATCCGGAGGGCATCGCCGCCGCGAAGGACGGCACGCTCTACGCGGGCAGCCTGGGCACGGGCGCCATTGCTCGCGTGAGGCCGGGCGCGCTGGGGGCCGAGGTCTTCGTCCCGGGCCGCCCCGCCTTTGGCATCTACGGGCTCGCGGTGGATGAAGCCCACGACACGCTCTGGGCCTGCACCTACGACGACCTGCTCCCACCCGCGCAGCCCGCGCACCTGGCCGCGTATGCGCTCTCCACGGGCGCGCTGAAGGCCAGCCATCCCATGCCCGGGGAGAGTGGCTTCTGCAACGACGTGACCGTCGACGCGGCGGGCAACGTGTATGCGACGGACTCGTTCGCGAACATCATCGTCCGGCTGGCGGTGGGTGGGACGGCGCTGACGACGTGGGCTTCGGATGAGGCCTTCGCCCCTTCCGAGGAGGGCGCGTTCACGCTCAACGGCATCGCCTACGACGGTGCGGGCCGGCTCTACGTGGTGAAGAGCGACACGGGCACGCTGTTCGCCATCGACATCCAGCCGGATGGGAGCGCGGCGGCTCCCGTGAGCATTCCGGTGAGCCCGGCCCTGGAGACGCCGGATGGCCTGGAGTGGGTGGATTCGCGGCGGCTGCTCGTCGTGGAGAACACTGCCGGTCAGGCCTCCATCGTGACGCTTGGTGAAGACTCGGGCGTGAAGGAGGTGCTCGCCAATGGGTTCGGGGAGCCGACCGCCGCCGCGCTCACCGAGGACGGCGCGTGGGTGCTGGAGTCGCAGATGGGGTACCTCTTCGGCGTGCCCGGGACTCCGACCCTGCCCTTCCGCGCGTACCGGGTCGCGGTCCCCCCACTTCTGCCCTGAGCGCGAACGCTCCTAGAGTCGCATCCCACCATGTCGGGATGTCCCTCCGAGGAAACGATTCTCGCCTTCGTGGAGGACCGCCTGCCGCACGAGCAGCGCGCCCTCGCCGAGGCGCACCTGTCCCGCTGTGACTCCTGCGGGTCGCTGCTCGCGGCCGTCGCGGCGACGTGGCACGCGGAGGGCCGGTTCGCGGAAGCGGCGCCTCCGCCCCGCTCGTTCGCGCCTGGGGAGCAGGTGGGGCCGTACGTCATCGTGGACCATGCGGGCAGTGGCGCGATGGGGGACGTGTACCGGGCTCGCGATGGGCGGCTGGGACGGGACGTGGCCTTGAAGGTGCTCCCGGTCCGCTTCGCCCGGGATCCGGAGCGCCTGGCCCGCTTCCAGCTGGAGGCTCGCGCGGTGGGCGCGCTGTCCCATCCCCACCTGCTCACCCTGTTCGACGTGGGGACCCAGGAGGACGTGCCGTACCTCGTCACCGAGTGGCTGGAGGGGGTCACCCTGCGGGCTCGGCTGATGCGTGGGCCGATGCCACCGGAGCAGGCGGTGCGGCTGGGCATCCAGTTGTCACAGGGGCTCGCGGCCGCGCACGCGCGTGGCGTCATCCACCGCGACCTCAAGCCCGCGAACATCTTCCTGTGCTCGAACGGCAGCGCGCGGGTCCTCGACTTCGGGCTGGCCCGGCTCACCGAGCGCATCGAGGACGCCTCGCTCACCCAGAGTGGCGCGGTGGTGGGCACCGCCGGGTACATGGCTCCGGAGCAGATCCGCGGGCAGGGCGTGGATGCTCGCGCGGATGTGTTCTCGCTCGGCGCGGTGCTCTACGAGGCCGTGAGCGGCCATGCTCCCTTTGGCGGTGACAGCCCGGTGGAGCGGATGAGCGCCGCGCTCCGCGATGTGCCTCCCGTGCTGCCGGGGGAATTGGGGACGGTGATTGCTCGCTGTCTGGCGAAGGACCCCGGCGAACGGTTCCAGTCCGCGCAGGACCTGGCCTTCGCCCTGGAGTCCATCGCGGCTCGCGGTGCGCCCCTGGCCGCGCGGCGCCGGGTGCTCCCACGCCCTGCCCTGCTGGCGGGGGCGGCGGTCGTGCTGCTGTCCGTCGCCGGTGGCTTCCTCGCGTTCGGACCCAGGTCGGCGACTCCGGCGGTGCCGACGGCGCAGTCATCGAGCCCGACGTACCGCCCCGTCACGTTCCGCCGGGGCCACGTGCTCAACGCCCGGTTCTCCGCGGACGGACACACGTTGCTCTATGGCGCGGCGTGGGAGGGAGGACCCGCGCAGCTCTACAGCGCGCGCACGGAGCGTCCGCTGTCACAGCCGCTGGGGCAGCACGCGGATGTGCTCGCCGCGTCTTCGAAGGGGGATCTGGCGGTGCTGCTCGAGCCCCGGTTCTTCGACGCCGACCACGGCAGCGGGACGCTGGGCTTGATGCCACTCGCGGGCGGCGCGCCCCGGGCCGTGCTGGATGGCGTGTTGGAGGCGGACTGGGGGCGTGCGGATGGACCGCTCGCGGTGGTGCGCCGCGTGGGCGAGAACTTCCGGCTGGAGCAGCCCCCCGGCACGGTGCGCTTCGAATCCCAGGGATGGATCAGCCACGCACGCGTCTCCCCCGACGGGGCGCGGATTGCCTTCCTGTTCCATGAGCACCCCAAGGACGACCGGGGCGGGGTCTGGGTGCTGGAGAAGGACGGTCCGCCCCGCGAGCTCTCCTCGGACTGGGCGAGCATCCGGGGGCTGGCGTGGGCTCCCGATGGACGCGAGGTGTGGTTCACCGCCTCCCGGACGGGCGCGGACTCCGAGCTGTTCGCGGTCGACCTGCACGGCACCACGCGGCCGGTGGATCGGATCGCCGGGCGGATGGTGCTGCATGACATCTCCCGGGACGGCTCCGTCCTGGTGGATCACCCGGTGATCCGCACGGGCCTGGCGTTCGGGCACGCGGGCGCGGAGAAGGACCTGACGTGGTCGGACTCGTCGTTCATGACGGACATGTCCCGCGACGGCCGGACCTTCCTCTTCGCCGAGGGCGCGGAGGTGGAGGGTCCCACCTACGGCGCCTATCTGCGCACCACCGATGGCGCCCCACCCATCCGCCTGGGCGACGGCATCCCCATGGCGCTGTCTCCAGACGGCAAGCAGGTGCTGACGGTGCGCTACGGCGAGCGGATGGAGTTCCTGCTGCTGCCCACGGGCGCCGGCGAGCCCCGGTCGCTGTCGATTGCGCCCGTCACCGCGGTGCTCTCCGCGCGCTGGTTCCCGGATGGGAAGCGGTTGCTCCTGCGCGCGCACGAAGAGGGACGTCCCGCGCGACTCTGGGTCTTCGAACCCGGCGCCGGAGCCCCCAGGCCCATCACGGCGGAAGGCACGGGCTTCTACACGGCCATCTCACCCGATGGCCTCCGCCTCGCGACCGTGGACGCGGAGGGAAGCCTCCGCCTGTTCTCCCAGACGGGTGAGGCGCTGGGCACCGTCCCCGGCCGCTTCACGGATCACTGGGTGGTGGGCTGGGACGCGAGCGGAACGGCGCTCTACGTGCGAAGCGTCTCGCTTCCGGTGCGCGTCTCCAGGGTCGACGTGAAGACCGGCGTGAGCACGCCGCACCTGACCGTCCCAGCGGGGGGCGTCATGCCGGGCCTCATCTCCGTGATGACGATGGCGATCTCCGAGGACGGACGGTCCTACGCCTACAGCTACAACGAGGCGCTCTCGCGGCTGTTCCTGGTGGAGGGACTGGCGCAAGCCCGGTCCGCCCCGGAGCACCCCTGAATGCATCCGAGAACCGCGCCGCTCCGGACCGTGCCGAGCCGGGCCGCGCGGTTCCCGTGACTTCACTTCACATCAGGCGTTCTTCAGGTTCTCGTTCACGAAGTCCCAGTTCACGAGGCTGTTGAGGAAGGTCTCGATGAACTTGGGGCGCAGGTTGCGGTAGTCGATGTAGTAGGCGTGCTCCCAGACGTCGATGGTGAGCAGGGCCTTCTTGCCGTGCTTCATCGGCAGGTCCGCGTTGGCCGTCTTCATGATGGCCAGCTTGTTGCCGTCCTTCACCAGCCAGGCCCAGCCGGAGCCGAACTGCGTGATGGCGGCCTCGGTGAACTGCTTCTTGAACTCGTCGTAGGAGCCGAAGTCGCGGTCGATGGCGGCCGCGATGTCACCCGTCGGCTTGCCACCGCCGGCCGGCTTCATGCAGTTCCAGAAGAAGGTGTGGTTCCACACCTGGGCCGCGTTGTTGAACACGGCGCCGTCGCTGCCGAGGATGACGTCCTCCAGCGACTTGGTGGCCTCGGGCTTGCCGGCGGTCAGCTCGTTGAGCTTGTTGACGTAGGTCGCGTGGTGCTTGTCGTGGTGGTACTCCAGCGTCTCCTGGCTCATGTGAGGGGCCAGCGCGTCCTTCTTGTAGGGAAGCTCGGGCAGCGTGAAGGGCATTGGGGTGCGTCCTTTCCGGGTTCAGTGAGGTTTCAGCTACGCGTTCGCTACTTCGGGGCGGGCCCTGGCTCCGGGTGCGCTGTCAGCGCGCGATACGCCCGGTTCCAGTAGAGCAACGGTTCTCCATCTACTCCCCGCTGGATGCGCTCCACACGGCCCACCAGCAACAGGTGATCGCCGTAACGGTGCACATCCAACAGAGCGCACGCCAGACCCACCAGGCTGTCCTGCACGAAGGCGCCTTCGTCGAACATCCGGCCTTCGGCCTCCCCCGTCGCGCAGCGGACCGACACGTCGCGTTGGATGGTGGACAGCACGCTCACACTGAAGCGGCGGGCGGCCTCCACCCGCGGAAGCGTGCGGGAGGACTGCTGTAGCGCCAGGACGATGAGCGGAGGCGTCAGGGAGAGGGAGCTGAAGGAGCTGACCGTCGTCGCCGCGATCCCGTCCGCGTCACGGACGGAGACCACCGCCACCCCGCTCGCCCACCGGGACATCGCCTCCCGGAAGTCCAGGGCCGACACCCCTTCAGTACCACTCTGAGTCATGTGCCGGTCTCTACCACCCGCCCCGCCACCCGGTCAGCAGTTCCTCCAATCCATTGGCGGAATACCAACGCAGTGGCACCTGCCCCGCGGGCCCGTCCATGGCCGGATCCACCCGCCCTCCGTATGCTGGCCGGCTGGAGGCGCCCATGGATCCGTTGTGGGGGGAGACGCTGAGGCGTCTGGATGCGCTGCTCGTCCAGGTGTGTGACCTGGAGGAGGCCCGCGCGTCGAAGCTCCGGGGGGAACAGGAAGCGGGCTGGGATGCCGTGCGCACCACCGTGCGCCCCTCCACCGCAGAGCTCGCCTTCAGCTCCGCGCTCGCGGAGACGCCGCTCCTGGGGGCTTCGCCGCCCCTCCCCTTCGCTCGGCTGCGGGCCTCGCTTCGCGTGGACACCGTTGAGGAGGAGGCGCTGCTGCTCCTGCTCGCGACGTGGCTGGAGCCCCGGTACTCGCGCCTGTTCGCCGTGCTCCAGGACGAGACCGCGCAGGGCTGGAACGTGGAGCGGTTGCTGCTCACCGTCCTGGGACGCACGCCTGCTCGCGCGCAGCGCTTGCTGGCGTCACTGACGGACAGCGGGCTCCTGGTGGGCGGGGGTCTGGTGCAGACGGGGGCCGGCGCTTTTCCTCCCATGCTCCGGCCCGTGGACCTGGCCCCAGAGGTCCGCGAGGCCCTGCTGGAGCTGCCCCGCCCCTCCGTGCTGGGGGAGCTGTCCTTGGAGTGGCATGGACCGGAGGTGCTGCCTTCCTCCTCGCTCGGGACGTTCGCCGTCGTGCATGGCGAGGGCGAACGGCTAGGTGTGGCGCTGGGACTCGCTGACGAAGCCGGGGTGCCGCTGGTCGTCGCCCGGTGGGCGGGGGCTCCGGAGCCGGTTCCCATGGCCCGGGCCCTGTGGCGTCTGGCGTCCGTGCGCGGCGCCCTGCTGGCCGTGGACCTGTCCGGTGCCGAGCGGGGGCTGGCACTCTCCGTCACCGAGACGCTGTCCGGACTGTGCCAACGGTTTGGCGGGCGGGCCCTGGTGCTCGCGGACTCCGCGCAGCCTGTCGCTGTACCGCACCACGAAGCTCCCGCCCCGGGCTTCGTCCAGCGGCGGGCCCTGTGGGTGGAGGAGGCCCGGACCCGGGGACTGCCATTGACGGAGGCGGACGCGGGACGGCTGGCGTCTGGCTTTCGGGGCGGGCTTCAGGAGATCCGCCGCGTGTTCGACTCGGCTCCGGGCGGTGACGCGGAGGCGCTTCGTGCGGCTGCCTCGCGGCTCGTCCAGGTGCCTTTGCGCCATGGCTACCGCCTGGAGACGTCGCGGACGTTCGCGGATCTCGTGGTGCGGGACACCACTCGCGCGGCGTTGGAGCGGCTGCTGTTCTACGTGGCGCAGCGCGACCGCGTGGCCGAGGAGCGGGGCCTGTCTCGCCGCTTCCGGCTGCACACCGGCCCGGTGGCGCTGTTCTCCGGACGCTCCGGCACCGGCAAGACCCTGGCCGCGGAGGTCATCGCCCATGCGGTGGGCCGGCCGCTGTACGTCATCGACCTGTCCCGGCTCGTCAGCAAGTACGTGGGCGAGACGGAGAAGAACATCGACGAGGTGCTGTCCCACGGCGAGCGCTCCGGCGCCGTGCTGTTCTTCGACGAGGCGGACTCGCTGTTCTCCTCGCGCACGGAGGTCAGCAACGCCAATGACCGCTTCGCCAACCTGGAGGTCGGCTTCCTCCTCCAGCGCATCGAACGTCACGACGGGCTGATCATCCTCGCCACCAACCTGCAGACGGCCATCGATGAAGCGTTCCTGCGCCGCTTCCACGCGCGCATCGAGTTCCCCTTCCCCGAGGTCGAGGAGCGCCGCCGCATCTGGGAGCTGATGCTTCCGGAGGGCGTGCCTCGCTCGGGGACGCTCGACCTGGCGGGCCTGGCGCAGCGGCACCGGCTGGCGGGCGGCGACATCCGCAACGCCGCGCTCAAGGCCATCTTCCTTGCTGAACAGGCCGGTGCTCCGCTGGCCCAGGAGCACCTGGAGCGCGCCGTCGCGCTGGAGCTGTATGAGCTGGGCCGGCTCTCCCGGCGTCCGGAGGCGGACGCTCCCTCGGATGCGGGCACACGCCTGCGGCGCGTGGCGGAGGTGTTCCAGGAGGCACTGGACTCGCAGCTCAGACAACACTTCCTCAAGGAGGTCCACATCCTCCACGGCTCTCCCACCCGGGAAGCGCTCGCGGGGAAGCGGCCCGCGGTGTCGCTCGCGCTCTACCGGTTGGCGGTCGCGCAGAACGGTGCGCTGCGGCTGGGGCTCATCGTCTCCGCGTGGTCCCACCGCGCGGAGGAGGAACACGAGCTGCTCGGGGTGCTGCACGGGCTGCTTTCGCGTGGACTCCCGCACGAGCTGGATGGTCGCAAGCTCACACCTCGCGTCCAGGAGAGTTATGACTTCGACCTGCTCCACCGTTTCTGGAGCAGTCATGGACATCCCATCCGGGCCTCGCTGGTCCTCGATGTGGAGATGACCTAGCGTCCCTCGCACTGATGGTGCGGGGGGGGACCGTGCGCATCCGTGACCAGGGCCCGAAGGCCTCCGCCAAGGCCATGCTCCGGAAGAGCTCCGGGCGCACTCCCTCGTCCTCCGCGGCCCTTCCCTGGGCTCCGGGCGTCGTTCCCCGGGGCCCCTCTTCGTCCAATCCCGCACGTGAGCTGGCGGCACGGCTCGCGTCACTGAAGGGCGCGGCCCCTGCCCTCCATGGGCCCGTGCTTCGCGATGCCGCGCGCGACCTGGAGCGCCGATGGAGCGACCCGGCGTGGCGGACGCTGGGCGGTCCGCGCTCGCATCTCTTCGAGCCTTGTCCGGTCCACCCACCGGAGGTCGCGCTGCTCTCCACGCCCGGCGCCGTCGAGGCGGAGCTGGGCATCCATGGGCTCTCGCCCCAGCCGAACACCGGGCTCGCGCAGCCGGCGGGCGCGTCCCAACCCGCGACCCTCGCGCAGCAGGAGGAGGATGCTCGACGGCGTGATGCGGCGCGCATGGCAGTCCTGCCCGTGGGCTCCGCTGAACAGCTCGGAGACACCGCCGCGCGGCTCGCCGAGGCCCGTGCCTCAGACCTTGAACCCCCGACGGTCACCGAGGAGTCGGAAGCGGCGGGGCTGGGTGGCAGCACTTCCCCCGGTGCCATTGCAGCGACCACCGTCGATGCGCCCAGCGCGGGCGGCGAGCTGGCGACGCCGGATCAAGCTCCCGCGCCTGCATCCATCCCCACGGGGACGGCTCCCGGCGGCATGGACGACGCCGCGCGCATCGACACGCTGGTGACCGAGCTGTCGAGCCAGAGCAATGTCCACATCCTCGTCCGTCAGGCTCCCCCTGGCACAGGGCCCCAGGAGCCTCCTTCCATCCAGACGGATGCCATGGTCGACGCGGGCCCCAAGGTGCCCGGGCCTCCGGCCGCCATGGACTGGCAGAAGGAGCTGGCCGCGGCCCATGCGCAGGGCGTCCAGGGCATCCAGCACGGGCTCGAAACCGCTCCGGATCCAACGGGTGCCGTCGCGGCGGTGGAGCCCCCTGCCCGCCTTCCCGCTCCGCCTCCTGCTCCGGCAGCACCTGTCGCGGCAGGGCCCATCCCCGCTGCGCCAGCGATGGGCACGGAGGCGGATCCGGTCGCCGCATGGAAGGGCCGCATCGCCAGCAGCACGGCTCGGGTCCCGGAGCCCAAGCTTCCACCTGCGCCCCGCTACACGTTCAAGATCACCCAGGCCGCCGTGGACCCCAACGCGGTCCGCGCCGCGCGCCTCAAGCAACTGGAGGACGAAGGCAAGAAGGCCATCACCCCGGCGAAGCAGCCCAAGGACCTTCCGGCCATCCCGGACGATCCCACCGGCAAGGCGTCCTCGCTGGTGGATGCGAAGTGCGAGCGGAAGCTGGAGGTCACGGAGGCCAGGCTCCCCGACCTGCAGAAGAGCCCGCTGGGCCACGTGCCGGAGATTGGCGCGCAGCTCATGCGCGACGACGGCGGGCACACGCTCATCAAGGGCCCGCTCGGCGACATCGTCTACAAGCCCGGCGGCCCCAAGCCCACCGACCCGGAGAAGCTCAAGGACTGGACGCGCCTCCAGAAGAAGATCACCGCCGCCGCGGACAAGCAGAAGAAGGCGAAGGTCCAACCCAAGGAACCCGCGAAGGGCATCACCGTCCTCGAACAGGCCGCCCCCGCGCCCATCAACGTCCCCGACTTCGCTCGCGTGGACATTGGCGACGTGCTGGCGCGGCTGCTCGCCGCTCCGGACAAGTACGCGGACGCCTCCGTCCAGAAGGCCCGCGAGGCCTATGTCCCGGGCGGCCTGGATGCGTCCTGGGGCACGGCGCTCATCGCCGCGGAGCGCCCCATCTTCGCCGCGGAGCTCCAGCGCGTCGCGGACGCCGCGCAGATCCAGAAGAAGGACCTGGACGCGAAGGTGGAGGCCCGCCGCAAGCAACTGGTGGACTCGCACGCCGCCACCACCGGCTCGCTCAGCAAGGCCCACGAGGAGGCGAAGAAGAGCCTGGAGGAGGGCGGCAAGTCCTTCGCTGATTCCCTGTCGCGCATGCGCGCCTCGATCGACGCGCAGTCAGAGGCCAAGGCCGCCGCCATCAAGGGCGGCGTCGACCTGACCGAGGCCCGGCGCAAGCGCGACGCGCTCATCGCGGCCGTCGACACCAAGGTGAGCAACTGGGTCGTCCGGTACGACCAGAACGGCAAGCGCTTCAAGGAAGCCTTCGCGAAGGCCTCGACCGACCAGATGCACGCCTACGAGCTGGCCGCGCTCCAGGACGAGTGGGAACTCAAGAAGGACGCCGGCGATGATCCGGTGAAGCTCAAGGCCGCCACGGAGGCGTACCGCCCCACCAAGAAGTGGCTGGACGACCGCCGCAAGGAGATTGGCGCGGTCGTCTCGAAGGCGAAGCGCGACATCGACCAGAGCGTGGAGCGCTACCAGAAGGAGCTGCGCGACGCCGGCAAGGAGGCCCGGGAGGTCATCCACGACTGGCACGCGAAGCAGATCGGCTACGAGCGCGGCTTCTGGGACCGGCTGCTCGGGTGGATCATCGACTGGCTGGAGGCCGCCCACGACGAGAGCCGCGCGTGGGAGGCCGCTCGCGCGGCGGAGAACAAGACGTCGTTGGATCAGAACATGCTGTTCCTCGCGGAGGTGCGCCTGCGCCAGGGCGAGGAGCTGGACGCGGAGGCCATCAAGGGCAACAACGCCCTCAGCGAGGAGCAGAAGGCCATCCTGCTCTCCTACTACGGCAAGGGTGGCAAGGACGCGGTGCAGGCGCTCGCGGAGGGCCTGGCCGTGCGCATCTCCGGGCAGCGGCGCAAGCCGCTGATGGAGGCCCTGGAGCAGGAGCTGCTCGCGTCCACCGACCTGGAGCGGCTGAAGGTCGTCGTCGACCAGCAGGAGCCCCTCTTCAGCAACCGCGCACGCAACATCTCCCTCAAGGTCTGGGAGGGCGTGGACCAGTGGGGCACGGACGAGAAGAAGATCTTCGACGCGCTCGCCAACCTCAACCCGCTGCAGGGCCACTACATCGAGGTCCTCTACCAGCAGGAGCACGACGAGAACCTGCGCGAGCGGCTCAAGAGCGAGCTGGACGATTTCTTCAGCACCACCACGCACGACTGGGACAAGGCCGAAGCGCTGCTCTCCGGCAACGCCGCCAAGGCCGCCGCCGTCGAGCTGAACGACGCCATGGAGGGCACCTTCCTCGGGACCGGCTGGGGCACGGACGAGGACGCCATCTTCGCCCTGCTTCGCGGCAAGACGCCGGAGCAGATCGAAGTCATCAAGAAGGCCTACCAGCAGAAGTACGGCAAGGACCTCGTCGCCCAGATGGACGACGAGCTGCGCAGCGGCGCGCTCAAGACGCACGACGTGGACGAGATGCACGCCCTGGTGGAGGGCCGCACCGAGGACGCGCGCGCCATCGAGATGGACCGCGCCATGCGCGGCGGGTGGTTCTTTGGCCTGGGCACCGACCGCAAGGCCATGGAGGGCGTCTACGACCGCATCCGCAAGGAGACGGAGGCAGACGCGCAGCAGTACGGCTGGGACACCAAGACGTTCCGCGCGGAGCTGCTCAAGCGCAACCAGGCCATCGACGCGTCGTACGAGAAGCAATACGGCCCGGATTGGACCGAGCGCACCGCGGGCGAGAGCGCGCTCAGCGCCGCGTTCCACGATGAGATGAAGGGCGAGGACCTCAAGCTCATCGAGGGCCTGCGCGACGACAAGGGGCTCCAGGTGGATGCCGCGCGCATCCGCATCGAGCACACCAGCGTCTTCTACGCGGACGACAAGGTCATCCGCGATGCCATGTCCGCGCAGGGCAAGCGGCAGATCGCCGACGCGCGCCGCGACGGCTACCTGGACATCCAGGAGCGGCTGGACATCGAGCGCGCGCTGGACGAGGCGAAGGTCAAACCCGCCAGCGAAGGCCCGCTCACCGAGGAGGACCGCCGCAAGGGCCGCATCAGCGAGCTGGAGTTCCTGGAGAAGTGGAGCCCGGAGAAGGTCCAGGCCCGCATCTCGAAGGAACGCAAGGAGGTGGACGTCAAGGCGAAGGCCCAGGCCCAGGCCGACGCCCCGGCGAACATGAAGGCGCTGGCGGCCGAGTACGACAGCGCCTACGTGGAGGGCACGCACCTTCAGGCGACCTTCGAGCAGGCCGTCCTGATGGACACGTCCGGCGCGGACCGGGAGGCCGTCGCGGCGCTCCTGGAGAAGGGCTACCTCACCGACGCCGAGATCGTGCAGTACGCCGTGCAGGGCGTGGGCACGGACGAGGACGCGCTCAAGGAGGTCTTCGCCGGGAAGACGAAGGCGGAGATCCAGGCCATGGCCGAGGAGTGGGCCAAGGACCACCCCGCCGACCCTGGCGACACGCGCACGCCCTTCGAGCGCTTCCGTGATCGCATCGACGAGGAGCTGGGCGGGCGCGAAGAGTTCGACATCATGGACATGGTGGACTACGGCGAGCCCGTCACGCCCCGGGAGAAGGCGGACCGGGCCTGGCGCCGGGTGCACTTCGAGGCGCGCTCCACCAACAGCATGGCGTCGTCGGAGTACCAGCTGCTGCTGGACCAGGCGTCCGCGCTCGACGCCGAGGTGAGCGCGCTGGAGCTGCACGAGCGGATGCGCCCCAAGCCCGGGGACAAGGACTACACCGTCGACGGGCTGCGCAAGTGGCAGGACGACTGGGAGAAGAAGTCCGAGCGCGTGCAGCGCCAGGGGGACTACGCCGATGAGGCGGTGCAGATGCACCGCGAGCAGGTGGACTTCATCACCGACCGGCTGGTGACCATCCTCTCCGTGGTGGTGATGGCGGTGGTGGTCATCATCGGCGTCATCGTCAGCATCTTCTTCCCGCCCGCGGGCGCGGGGTTCTGGGCCGCATTCGGCGCGTTCATGGCCAGCACGCCGGTGCTGGTGGGCACGGCGGTGGCGACAGCCGCGGTGACGATGCTCACCAAGGCCGCCATGAAGGGCAGCGCCTACGGCTGGGAGGAGGCGGCCGTCGACGCGGGCGTGGGCGCGGTGGATGCACTCACCGCCGTGGCCACCGCCGGCATGGGCACGAAGCTGCTCAAGCTGGGGTTCCTGGCGCGCATGGCGGAGGAAGGCGGCGTGGTGGCGCGGATGACGGCGCACGGCCTGGCCCAGGGCGCGGAAGGCCTGGCGCAGTCCGTGCCCTCCGCGTTCCTGGGCAACGTCCTCAACGACGAGAACTACAAGGGCGGCAACGCGCTCTTCAACGTGCTGGCCGGCACCGCGATGCAGGCGGCGCCGGGCGCGGTGATGGCTGGAGGCCTGGGCGCGCTGGGCGGCATCTCCAAGCCCCACGTGCCGCCGCGCACCCAGGACCTGCTCCACTTCCGGGGCACGCCCAAGGAGAGGCTCACCCTCTTCAAGAAGTGGAAGGCGGAGAACCCCGCCGGGAACATGAAGGAGTTCCTGCGCGAGTTCGACGACGGCCTGCTCAAGCAGATGTCGGGCGACTTCGACCGCAAGCAGCTCCAGCGCGCCATGCGCAAGGAGCTGCTGGAGCACATCCCGCCCGCGCAGCGAAAGGCGTTCGCGAACACGCCCATCGAGCTGCTCTCCGAGGGAGACTTCGAGTCGCTCACCGGCAGCAAGTCCGCGCAGGCCGTCACCATGTTCCGGCGCGGCAAGCCCACCATCCTCGTCAAGGCGGGCGCGGACCTGTCGGAGCTGGGCGAGGAGGGCCTGCACCTGCTCCAGCGCCACGACAAGGCGACGCGCGAGCTGGTGAAGTCGCTGGACGAAACGGCGCTGCGGCACTGGGACAAGCTGCCCATCGAGAAGCAGTTCGAGCTCTACCGCAAGAAGCTGCGCCTGGAGATATCCGCCCAGGAATCGCTGCTCACATCGCTGGAGGGCAAGCGCGGCGTGACCCTGGAGCCCGCGGAGGCGACCCGCCGCATCCGGCAGGGAAAGAAGACGCTGGAGAACCTGCGCCAGCGGCTGAAGGAGGTGGATGCCTTCACTCCGGTGGAGATGGCGGAGTTCGGCCAGGGCGTGCGCCAGAAGCCGCAGTACCTGAATGAGCCCCCACGGCTGTTCACCAAGAAGGAACCGCCCGGGACTCCGCCGGCTCCGGAGGGAAAGCCACCGGAGGTGGAGAAGCCCAAGCAGCTGGAGATGGAGTTCACCGCGCCGAAGCCGGCGAAGCCGCCGGGGCCGGAGGTGCCGACGCCCCAGCAAATGGAGCTGTTCGCCGCGCCGAAGCCGCCGGAGGTGGTGGTCCCGGAGACGAAGCCACCCACGGTGGAGGCTCCCAAGCCTCCTGGCGAACCCGAAGTGCCCAAGGGGGACCTGGCCGAGGGCGACTGGCCCCAGACCGCTCACGTTCACGAGAGCGCGGACGTGGGCCCGTACTCCCTCCGGCGGCCCGACCTGGAGGATCCGAAGATCGGCTCGATGGAGCGCAAGCCGCTGACGGAGGCGCAACTCCAGCGCACCACGCAGGAGTTGGAGGAAGGAGAGTCGCTGGCCCAGGTGGGGCCGGCCTGGGAGGAGCTGAAGTTCAGCAAGAAGCGCCGCGTGTACGAGAAGCGCTATTACCGCCTGGTCGAGAAGACCCAGGCGAACGGCGAGAAGATCCTCATCGAGGAGATCCACTCCGCCCGCTCGGGAAACCGCTGGGAGAAACGCGGCGACTTCATCCGCAGGGAGGGCGACGAGCTGGAGAAGGTCGCCTCCCTGAGGATGACCGAGGAGAACCTGGGCGACCGGCTGGGGCCTGGCAAGGAGTTCCAGCGCGTCACCTTCAAGCCCAAGGGCGAGCAGGGCAGCGGCTTCGACGAGCTGCTGTTCCAGTTCGATGACGGCGTCAATCCCACGAAGGCGGACCTCCACATCATGGAGGTCAAGGGTGGCAAGGAAGAGCCTCGCTTCCGCAGGTTCACCTCAACCGGCGGGACCCTGCCTCGCAACTTCGAGCTGCTGCGCGAGGCGCTGGACGATCCCAACTGGACGCGCGCCCACCAGCTGGGCCCGGCGCACGTCGCGGCGATCAAGACCGCCCTGGATGAGTGGCGGGTGAGAATCGAGCTGCGCGTCGGGCCCAAGACGAAGATGCCTTCCAGCACCCTGGCCACGCGCGTCGAGCGGGTGGCCGGCGCCTGGCGCGAGCTGGATCTGCTCACCCGGAAGCTGCCGGAGGGCGCGGTGGAGGACCTGGCGCGCGTCCAACAGCTCCAGGCGGACCTGAAGGCGGCCCTCAAGTCGAATGACCTCGGCGTCGCGGATCAGGCGCTCAAGCGGGTGGAGGAAGCCGTGAACGGCGCCGAACCCGGCACCGGCCTCTTCGCGAAGCACGGCATCCAACAGGAGGGCCGGCCGCCCCTGGTGCGCGGGCTGAACCCCGACGACGTCGCGGGCACCATCGTCCGCATCGACGAGAAGTTCATGCCTCCCGCACCCGTCAAGGCGGCCTCGGTGGAGGACGTGGTCGACTCGGTGACGGGGCTGGACGAAACCAAGCGGGTCCGCACGCTCGTGGGGGGCTCGGTGCTGGGATGGGGGGGCTTCGACATCACCGAGTCCCAGCTGTGGCAGTCGCGGAAGTTCCAGCCCTTCGAGCGCGCGCAGCTGCGCGACATCCGCGACCGGCTCGTGCAGATTCCCGAGCTGGACCCCAAGCGCTTCACCGGGCTGTCGCCCATCGACAAGGAGCTGGCGCTGCGCGAGGCGGTGGAGGCCACCATGGAGGCGCTGGGCATCCCGAAGTCACGGCGGCCGGACGTCCTCTTCAAGCGCCTGCCGTATGACTATGGCTACATGAGCTGGAACTTCCAGAAGCTCAAGGGCGGGCGGCTGAAACCGTACCGGAAGCGGGGCCGGCTGGTCCTCGCGAGGGGGCTGACGGTGGGCGAAGCGGTGGGCACCATCGTCCACGAGAGCCGGCACTACTATCAGGCCTATCAGGCGTATCAGCTGTCGCTGGGGCGCAAATCCGCGCATCCGCTCGCGGCACTGTGGGAAGGCAACCTTCCCGGCGCCGGCGGCGCGTACCACTCGAGCGGGCCGGGCTACTATTCACAACCCATCGAGGTGGACGCGGAGACCTTTGGCCGCCGTCTCATCGATCTGCTCCCGGGGCGATGGCCCCCATGAGGTCAAGACGCCATGCGTGGTCCTCCATCCAGGACAGTCACCTGCTACATGTGCGGTTCGAAGTTCACCGTGCATCACAAGCTGGTGGTCACGAAGCGCGACACGGAGGTGGTGCCGGACCCGAACGCGTGCCCGTACTGCGACACGCCCCTCAAGACCATTGGCGAGCTGGGCGAGGGCGAGGCCAAGGGACTGGTGCTGCTCGCGGCGGGCTTCCCGGATGAGGTCAAGGCGTACGGGAAGCTGGAGGACTACCTGGAGGAGTTCACGCTGACGGAGAAGGACATCGACACGCTGGTGGAGGTGGCGCAGGGGTTGGACTTCGCCGCGTGGGCCGAGGACAACGCGCAGCGGCTGGCTCGGCGCAAGAACCCGCGCGTGCAGGCGGTGTCGCGCGTCCTGCCCAAGCTCCAGGCACAGATGCAGAACGGTGAGCTTCCCGGGCGATTGCGGCAGGCCGCGGAGCACGTCAAGGATGTGTACCGCAAGCGCAGGGAGCGCCACCTCGCGATCTTCGAGAAGCGGCAGAAGCAGCAATGACGGGCGATGGAGGACGCATGGCGGAGCAACCGGTCAACATCCCCAGCACCTGGAGCGCGCTCTTCTCCGGGGGCCGTGAGTGCGCGAACGCGAAGGAGACGCTGAGGCTCCTGACGCCTTCCGCGTTGAAGAACGTGAACGTCCCCGCGCGGGAGGCGGGGCCCCTGAGCAACACGCTCAGCATGGCACTGGTGCTGTGCGAGCCCTCGGAGGGCCGGGCGGTGGCGGAGCCCCTGTCGCGGCTGGCCGGACCCGCGCTCCAGCAGGTCGCGAGGGACTTCGACTCCCTGCGGCCCGCGCAGGTCATCAACGTGGTGTCGTTCGTGAACGCGCAGGAGTGCGCGGGCGTGCTGGAGGGGCTGCTGGCGAGCACGCCCGTGGAGGCGTGGCTGGAGGCGCTGATGAAGGTGCGCCGGACGCTGCACGAGGACCTGGCGTACCGGTGTGGACTGGTGGCGCTGGCGCTGGGGCCGCCGGAGCTGGCGGCGCGGTTCGTGGGCGGCGGTGCGCTGACGGAGGACTTCACGCCGGGGCAGACGTTCGGGTTCAACGTCCAGGGCTTCGTGCGCTACCTGGCGACGGCCCGGCTGCGGAAGGCCCCGGCCCAGGAGGTGCGCCCGGCGTGGGAGGCGTTCGTGGAGGCATTTCCCCTGAAGGCGGCGGCGGGCACGCTGGAGTGGAAGGACCTCTTCTGGGCGGCGCGCGCGTACCTCGCGGGCCTGGAGGGGCGGCCGGTGGCGCGGGTGGGTGAGTCCCTGCATGCGCGAGTGAAACCCGTCTGATGCGCTCCCCTGCCCTCGTCGCTTTGCCGGAGGTTTCGTTCGAGGCGATGGACCGGGTGCTGGAGGCGATGGGCTGGTTCCTCCAGTCCGAAAGCCAGACGCCTCCGCTCATCCCTGGCGAGCCGGAGCTGGCGGTGTACGTGAAGCGCGCGACGGACTCGGCGCTCCATTACACGTTCAACCCGGTGCTCCGGCTGCGGGTGCTCGAGTTCTCCGGACCTGACGCCGTGGGGGAATGGGCGGCCGTGCGCAAGGCGGTGCCGGTGCTGGAGGCCCCGGCGCTCGCGGCGCTGCTGACGTCGTCGGAGACACGAGAGGTCCTGCTGGGGCTTCTGGCCACGGAGGCGCTGCGCGAGCGGGCGTCAATGGAGCGCGTGGCGGCGCTGCGCTTCCATCCGGAGTTCAGCGTGTCGCGGACCGCGGAGCGCGTGCTGGCGTCGCTGGTGCCGGATGGGACGGAGGAGGCGTTCGCGCGGCTGAAGGCGGAGAAGGAGGCGCATCCGGACCGCTCGGTGCTGTTCGCGCACCTGCCGGGGGAGGAGCAGCGGCGGCAGGTGTTGCGCTGGCTCATCCATGATCAGGCGGCGTCGAATCCGGACGTCGACGCGGTGCTGCGCTCCGCGCTGGTGGACGCCGACGCGGAGGTGCGGGTGACGGCGGTCATGGCGGCGGCCCGGCTCCAGGCGCGGGAGGTGCTGCCGGCGCTGCGCGCGGCTCGGATGCCCACGTCGACGCGGGAGGGCGCGGACCCGAGGGACCGGCAGTTCTATTCGAACCTGCGGGACCTGGTGGCCCAGGTGCTGGCGGGCAGGCCGCTGCCTCCGGAGGGTTCACCGAAGCGTGAGCGGATGGCTCCGTTGCTGCGCGCGTTGTCGGGTCCCGCGGACGTGCGGGACGATCCCACGCTGCTGCTGCATGCGCTCACGACCCCGGTGGATCCCGGGCCGCGTCCGGTGGGACTGCCCGAAGCGCTGGTGGAACGGGAGGGCACGTACCGGCTGCGCCGCTCTGGGTTGGAGGCGCGCTGGGTGCCTCCGGTGGAGCACTGGCTGGGGACGGGGCCGACGCTGCGGCGGGTGAAGTCACCGGGGTTCTTCGTCGCTCGGGTGCCCGTGAGCCGGGCCGCGGCGGCCTGGGCGATGGCGGCGTCGCAGGGGCCGGTGGGGATGGCGGGGGCGGATGCGGAGGAGCCGTTGCCGTGCACTCGCGTGGGGGCGGAAGCGCTG